>JAFDDW010000006.1 GCA_019310665.1 Deltaproteobacteria bacterium | reverse complement strand
GATAAAACCCACATAAGTTATTATCCCGGAGTCCAGCTCTGGTGGCGAGGTGTGGATGGTACCCGCAGAGCCTTTGGCGCTGGTGGCAAGCGAAAGGTCTCCGAAATCAGAGAAAATGAAGAACAAAAAGCTCCGGAAGAGGACCGGCTTATAACGTATATGGATCGATATGGGGTTGATATCGCATGTGTGCTGCCCGAATCCATGATGCATACAACCGGCGGCGCCACCCGTTGGTCAACGAATGGGGAAGTAGCCGCGGCGTGTGAAAAATACCCGGATCGCTTCCTGTTTCAATGTAATGTGGGCCCCATACTCAAAAGAGGGATGAAGCATGTTCTCTGGGAACTGGAATACCTGGTGAAGGAACGCAATTGCAAACTGGTAAAATTCTATCCGCCGGAAGATACCTATATCAACGACAGAGAGATTTGGCCTTTTTATGAAAAAATTTCCGAACTGGGCGTGCCGGTGACTATCCATACCGGATTTACCTGGGTTCCGCCCGGTCGGGCCAAGTATTGTGTTCCCATCCTGCTTGATGAAGTGGCCACCGATTTCCCGGATTTGAACATCATTGCCTTTCATGCGGGGTGGCCATACTGCCATGACTTAAATATGGTCGCCCTGACCCATCCGAATGTTTATATCAGTCTCAGTCTGGTGATGCCCTGGTGGTTCAATGCGCCCTGGCGGCTGGCGGAGATCATCGGTGAGGCGATTCAGTTTGCCGGTGAAGACCGCATTGTCTGGGGGTCGGACTTTTTTGGTGCCGGCGGTCTCATTCGACTGTCTGTTCAGGCCCTGCGGGATTTTGAGATGCCGGAAGAGTTGCAGCAGCGCTACGGATTTGCTCCCGTGACCGAGAAAGTGAAACGCAAGATATTTGGCGAAAACCTGGCTAAATTATTAGGGTTGAAAACCGACCGACGCATCTAATCCGGGATGTCTTAAAACTTCTGCAGCATATTGAAACTATAAGGAGATGGTTATGAAATTTACTGAATTGCTTAAACCTATTAAATTGGGAAAGTTGGAGATAAAAAACAGGATCGGCGGCGCCTGCACCACCACCGGTGGGGCGGATATCAACGGGTATATTACCGAGAATGCCATTTCCACCTATGCGGCCCGGGCAGCGGGCGGTGCCGGATTTGTGTGCATCGAGTGTACCTTTGCCAGTGACTGGGGCGCCCAGACCACCAGCTTTGGAAATCCGCGTCTCAGCAATCGCTCGTATTATGCCGGCATGGCGGAGCTGGCCGAGACGATCCAGGCCTTCGGAGCCAAGGCATTCATCCAGATTACCCCCGGATTCGGGCGGCAGGGTTCAAGCAAGTTGTCCGGTGAAAACCCGCCGGCGCCATCTGCAATTCCATGCGAAGTCTGTCATGACCATGATCTGCGCATCATGCCCTTTGGATGGGAAAGCCGGGCGGCTCAACAAAAGGGCCGCATTGCCAAGCAGCCCCGGGAATTGACCCTGGATGAAATTGAATGGATGGAAAAACAGTACCCGGATGCCGTGGCTGGCGCGCGAATTTGCGGATTTGATGCCGTTGAACTGCACAGTCCCCACGGATACCTCATTCACCAGTTTCTCTCACCGCGGTCGAATCAGCGCACTGATAAATATGGCGGCAGTCTAGAAAACAGGATGCGTTTTTTGCGGAACCTTTTTATCAACACCCGCAAGCGGGTCGGACCTGACTTCCCGCTGGGAATTCGTCTCAGCGGCGACGAACAGATGGAAAACGGACTCCATCCCGAAGAGGTGGCCATCGTCGCCAAGGAGATGGAAAATGAAGGGATCGACTGGCTGCATGTCTCTTCAGGATCTTACGAAGCCAGAGAGCATTTTTTCCCCCAGCATCCCGACACAATGATCCAGCACAGCCATGATTTTAAAAGTGTTGTGAAAGTCCCGGTGTTGGTGCCTTCGGTCCACGAGCCCCACGTAGCCGAGCAGATTATCAAGGAAGGCAAGGCCGACATGGTCACCCTGGGCAGGCAGTTGATTGCCGATCCGGACTGGCCCATGAAGCTACAAGAGGGCAGGGTCGATGAGATTACCAGATGTGTCAAGTGCAACGTCTGTCTGGGGCGTTTCAACCGCGGGCTCCTGATCCGTTGCCCGATTAACCCCAATTCTGGCCGCGAGCGCTATATGCCGCGCTATCATCGACCGCCGGCTAAGGTTGTTCAGCCCCCCTGCGAGAACGCATGCCCGGCCCATCTGGACATTCAAAATTATGCCCTCATGGCTTCACGCGGCAGATTCGGGGAGGCCGTGGAAAAAATCAGACGGACAACGCCTTTATACGGTATTCTGGGCCGGGTTTGCCACCGACCTTGTGAAACGGTTTGCAACCGGGGCGGGATCGATGAAGCGGTTGCCATCAATGACCTCAAACGCTTTGTGGGTGATTATGAACTGAAGAACGGCGGGCGCGATGTGGAGCCGGCAGTCAGGACGAAAAAAGAGACCGTTGCCGTGATCGGGTCCGGTCCGGCCGGGTTGACGGCAGCCTACGATCTGGTAAAAATGGGCTATGGGGTCACCGTATTTGAAGCCCTGCCAATGGCCGGCGGCTGGATGGCGGCGGGTATCCCCGAGTATCGACTGCCACGCGACATTCTCGAGATCGAAATCGATGTGATTCGCAAAACGGGGGTCGACATCAAGCTTAACACGCCTGTCGGCAAGGACGGTCTGAGTATGGACGATTTGTGGGATCAAGGCTACAAAGCGGTTTTCATCGCGGCCGGAGCGCACAAGAGCATCGGACTTGGAATCCCCAATGAAAAAGCGCAAGGCGTCGTGGACGGTGCCGGCTGGTTGAAGGAAATCAGCCTGGGCAAGCAGGTTTCCGTTGGCAAGAAGGTCGTCGTTGTTGGCGGGGGCAATGTGGCCATCGATTCTGCCCGTTCGGCCCTGCGGTTCGGTGCTGAAGACGTGACCATTGCTTATCGCCGCACCAGTGAAGAAATGCCGGCGATCAAAGACGAGATCGAAGAGGCTGAAAAAGAAGGGATTAAGTTCCATTTTCTCTCCAGCCCATGTAAAATTCTATGTGATGACAATGCCTGTACGGGTGTTGAATGCTTTGCTATGGACCTGGGTGAACCTGATGAGAGCG
This sequence comes from Deltaproteobacteria bacterium, assembly GCA_019310665.1. Taxonomy (GTDB): domain Bacteria; phylum Desulfobacterota; class Desulfobacteria; order Desulfobacterales; family JAFDCJ01; genus JAFDCJ01. The sequence goes on along the minus strand of JAFDDW010000006.1, from coordinate 13,646 downwards.
GTCGCAAGGCACCGATGTATGTTGCCGGTTCGGAGTTTAACATAGAGGCCGACATGATTATATCAGCGGTCGGTCTGACTCCCGACCTGAGCTTCTTGCCGGAAACAACAACGTTGCAGGTTTGGCAGGGTGAAAGATTGGTGGCAGATAAAAATATGGCCACCAATACCCCCGGGATTTTTGCAGGCGGAGATGTGGTCACCGGCCCATCCTCGGTGATAGAGGCCATTGCAGCCGGGAAAAAAGCGGCTGTTTCCGTCGACTGCTACCTGACCGGCAAACCTTATCCGGAGATGGAACCGAACGGGCCTGTGGCCCAATTGGATGACCCGGTAATGCAATGGCATCTCAGAGAAATCGAAAAAGATGAGCGCGCGGCTATGCCCGTTCTCGGAGTGGATGAGAGAAAAAGCTGCTTTAAGGAAGTCCACCAGGGGCTGAGTGATGATGAGGCTGTCAGGGAAGGCCGCCGGTGCCTGACATGCCGGATCAGCGCGATACGTTACTAGGCCCTTAGCTGGGCGTTTCTGACAACATGTTGTCAGAAACTGAAGGTGTCAGGTGTTCCGCCGCAGGCGGATTCAGGTTTCAGCAACCGGGTTCCAAGGTTCAGGGTTAAGAGGTTTAGGGTTCAAGGTTGAGACAACTCTGAACATGTGAAGGCATACCAATAAAAATGAATCAAATAAAGTATTAAGACTAAGGAAGGAGAAATTCAAATGACGAGCGAGATGGAAAAAAAAGTAGTGCGCCATGATTTGGGCGATGCCAAGTACAAGACGATTCTATTTGAGCAGGACAAGGAATCGGCCTTTGTCTGGTACCTTACCCTAAACCGTCCCGAAAAAAGCAATGCCATCAGTATCGGGCCTGATGAGATGACGGGAGAAATCAAGGATGCCATGCACCGGGCCAATCACGATGACGATGTGAAAGTCGTGGTAATCCGAGGGGCCGGCAAAAATTATTGCGCCGGTTTCGATCTCTCATTTGTTTACCGGGTATACGGAGGAGAAGCAGGTACCAAACCGTCACAGAGGAAGCGCTTGCAGGTGGACCAGGATGAGTTGTACGGGTTTCCCCAGGCGATCCTGGACTGCAATAAAGTCGTCATCGTCCAGGTTCACGGTTGGGCCATTGAAGCCGGCCTGTACATCACCAAGTGTGCTGATATTGTGATTGCAGCCGATAATGCCAAATTTTCTCAGCGGGGCCAACGGCTTGCTTTCGGCGGACTGCCGACCCTGCCGCTGGAATTGCTCATGGGCCATACCAAAAAGATCAATGAACTCATTATCACCGGCAGAACCATCAGCGGCAAAGAGGCTGAAGAGGTCGGTTATGTCACCAAGAGTGTCCCCGAAGCGGATCTGGAATCTGAGGTTCATGGACTTGCGACGGCTATCAGTGTTCTTCCAAGGGATGCCATTGTCATGGGCAAGTTCGCCCGGCGCCACATGGCCGACAGACTCGGGTTGTCCTGTCTGAAAGAGGTTATCGTCTATCATACGCTGTCTACCAATATTACTTACACTCCGGATGAAAAAGACCTCATGTTCATCAAGGACAGGGATGGAATGGGCGAAAAAGAGGCGTTTCACAAACTGCATGAAAAGTATGAGGCGGAACTGAATAAAACCAAGTATTTCCGGAGTTATGATCCCGGAAAAAAATAGACGTTGACTTCCGGATTATCCGGGCAAGGACAGGGATATGCAAAAGTTAACGGATCAAGTTGCGATCATTACCGGAGCCAGTCGTGGTCTGGGAAAAGCCATGGCGGTTGAACTGGCCAAGGAAGGTGCCAGTGTAGCAGTTGCTGCTCGTACGGTGGAAGCCGGCCAGGGACCGCTGCCGGGAACGATTCACGAGACGGTTGAGACGATTAGAAAACTGGGTGGAGAAGCCCGGGCCGTCCAATGTGACGTTACGAATGAAAACGATGTCACTGCCATGGTCGAGCAGGTAAAAAAGCATTACGGCAGAATCGATATTCTGATCAACAACGCCGGCATCACCACCCCCGAACCGTTTCTCAAGCTGACAACCAAAAAATGGGATCTTGTGATCGAGGTCAACTTGAAAGGAACCTTTCTTTGCAGCCAGGCAGTATTGTCACACATGGTAGAACGAAAGAGGGGTCATATTATCAATCTGTCATCGGTTTTAGCAAAGACCGTTAAATTCAGCATACCCTATGGGGCCACCAAGGCAGCCATCGAGCGATTAACCCTCGGGTTGGCCAAGGAGATGAAAAAACACAACATCGCCGTCAACGCGCTTTGTCCGGATTTTACGGTGACCGAAGCGGTCACAGCATTTCTCAAAGAAGTGGACACCACCGGCTGGCAAACCCCGGAGATGTGGGGCAAGTATGCCGCTCTGGTGGCGGCACAGGATGCCGAAAGCCTGACCGGCAGAATTTTGGATGAACCGGCATTAAAGAAATTGTTCGGTCCGGTCGTTTGATACCTTGAGTCAACGACCATCCCGCGAATCGTACGGGATGGCTTGAATTTCTCCGCCGCAGTGAGGCGGAGAAAGGCAAAAGCACGTCAGTGCTTTATTCGTTGCGTTTGTATCCGGGTGTGGAGCACCCGGTTTTCCGACAAACAACCAATAAAATTCAACTAGGCGTCACTCAATTAGTTGAGTCGGATTGTAGAATAGCTAAAATGCCATTCAACCCGTCAGCCCTGGTAATTCACTGCGTTTAAACTATTTGACTATTCAACTATTTAACTAAAGCTGACTAATGAAGACAGCGCCTGCTTTTTGCAATGAATCTTGAGATCTTCAAAAAAATGGACTCCGATCAGCTTTTCTCCTATCTTGAGTTCCTACTTAAGAACTACCGAATAGTGGATTCTTTTTGGTTCATAGCTGTTGAAGACAAATTCGGTAGACAGGCCGCTGAGAAACTTAATGCGGAAGTCTGGGAGCGTGCCGGGGTCCAAGCTATCAAGGATCTGAAGCAGCGGTTTGACATCAGGGAAAAGGGGCTGGAAGGGCTTTTTAAGGCCTTAAAACTATTCCCATGGACGAGTATCGGGGGACATCAACTGGAAAAAAAGGAAAACGAAATCATATTGTCGGTACCCCGTTGCCCGCCCCAAGTAGCCAGACTTAAACGGGGTCTGGGAGAATATGATTGCAAAGATATGCATCGAAAAGAGTTTGTTCAAACGGCCAAGGAAATTGACCCACTTATTAGGGTGGATTGTGACTTCGCACCCCCGGACCCGCACCCGGAAGACCTGTTCTGCAGGTGGCGGTTTGTTTTATGAATCGCAATACATGAACGTTGTCTGAAAGGAAGTTTTCAATGAGAATCACCGAATATAAAACCTATGAAGAGGCCCGTAACAATTTTACCTGGGATAAAATCTGGGAACTGTTCGATGGCAACCGGGAGCAATTCAATATCGCCCATGAATGCATTGACCGACATATCGGCAAAGGAACGGCCGTCAGAATTAAATTTGCCGACGGTCGCTCGGAGCAATACACATTCGATGAAATATCCAGCCTGACGTCTCAGTTTGCCAACGCCCTGGAGGCAGAAAATATCCAATTTGGAGATCGCGTCGCTATCATGTTGGAGCCTTCCCTGGAGTTTTACGTCAGCCTTTTTGGCACAGTAAAAAGAGGCGCCGTGGTGGTACCGTGTTTTACACTATTCGGCCCGGAAGCGCTTCAACACCGAATACAGGACTCGGGTGCCAAGCTTCTCATCACCACCGAAGACAAAACTTCGCTGGTGGGCGATGTGCCTATCCAGCGGGTCATTACGACGGGGTCCGTGTTCAACGGATGGATTGAGGATCAATCCAACAAATACACCCGCACTCAGGAGACATCCGGTAATGATGTGGCCATTATTCAGTATTCGAGTGGTACGACCCGCAAGTTCCCGGAAGGCATTGATCATTTTCACAGGAGCGTTGCCCTGTTGGCACCCAGTGCCGTCTTTGCCATGGGGCTCAAGGAAGGGGATCGTTTTTTCTGCCCGTCTTCTCCGGCATGGGGCAACGGGTTGTGGTATGGAACTTTTACGGCCTTGTTCCTTGGCATTGCAGTTGGCTCACTTTCGGGCAGGTTCAACGAAAAGACCCTTTTGCAGGCGCTCGATGAATTTGAGATAAATAATTTTCATGCGGCTCCCACCGTATTCCGAAGACTTATTAAATCCGGGTTAATGGATAAATTCAATCTCAAGATCAATAAGATCAGTTTTGCCGGGGAACCCATGGATCTCGAGACTTTTAGCTATTTAAAAGAAAAGTTTGGGGTTCCTCCCTGCAGCCTTTATGGCACTACCGAAGTCGGGTGTATCATCGTTAATTATGCAGGTTTTCCGGACTGGGAAGTGAAACCGGGATCCATGGGGAAACCGTTGCCAGGTCTGGACATCCGTGTCGTTGATAAGGATGGGAATTCAGTGCTTCCAGGGAACATCGGAGAGATCGTGATGAACCGTCGCGGCAAACTGTTTCAAGTCAAGGATTCAGCTATTATAGACGAGGACGGGTACTATTGGCACAAAGGAAGGTCGGATGATGTCATTATTTCTTCAGGCTGGACCATTAGCCCGACCGAAGTCGAAGACACGCTTTTAAAACACCCGGAAATCGAGGAAGCAGCCGTCATCGGAGTCCCGGATAAGGACCGCGGACAACTCGTCAAAGCGGTTCTTAAAGTTCGCCGGGAGCGGCCGGGCCTCGAACAGGACATCAAGGATTATGTCAAGGAAAGACTGAGCAAGCACGAGTATCCACGGATCATCGAATTCATGAATGATCTTCCCAAAACTCCGAAAGGAAATATAAAAAAGCAGGAATTAATCGAACGATCCATACAAGCGCAGAAAATGAATGGATAAGCTAGGATATAGGACCGAAAAATATAGTGTTATTAAGAAGCGACGATAGGGAAGGGAGAAAACGTGAATCTCAAATACATCAAATTTAAAATCGAAGACGGCGTCGGCCGGATTCAATTTAATCGACCCGAAAAACTGAATGCCGTAAATCCGGATGTGTTAAAAGAGCTTGAAACAGCCGTTGAGCTTTGTGAGGGTAATGATGACATCCGGGTTGTAGTTTTGACGGGAAACGAAAAAGCGTTCGTCGCCGGCGCAGACATAGAGAGTATGGCAAAAGGCGATATTAGAAATGCCTATAAATTAACCGACCTGACACTGAGGGTACAGGAGCGGTTGGCCGATTCGCCCAAGCCCACGATTGCCTCGATTGCGGGCTATGCCCTCGGCGCCGGGTGTGAACTGGCGCTTTGCTGTGATTTCAGAATCGCTGCCGATAATGCCATGCTGGGGCTGCCGGAGATTACCCTCGGCATCATTCCCGGAGGAGGCGGTACCCAGCGCCTGCCAAGACTGGTTAACCCGGGCGCAGCTGCGCGAATGATTCTGCTCGGTGAAATGATCAAGGCCCAAGAGGCTAAAGATATCGGTCTTGTCGACAAAGTCGTGCCATTGGATCAGTTGGAAAATGAAACCCAACAATGGGTGGCGAAACTAATGACAAAACCTGCATTGGCGGTGCGTGCTGCGAAAACGGCCATGCGCAAAGGATTGAGCACATCGCTGAAGGAAGGGTTGCAGATTGAGCAGGATCTTTTTTGTATGCTTTTTGGAACAGAGGACCAGAAAGAGGGAATGGCGGCTTTTATGGAAAAGCGAAAGGCCGTCTTTAAGGGTAAATAGTTGAGGGTATGCCCCAATAGCTGCAAATTTCAACCATAAATGGAAAGGAAGGACGGAAATGAGTATAAAAAACATCGGTATTATCGGGTCCGGCATTATGGGCAGTGGTATCGCCCAGGTAAGTGCTGTGGCGGGTTACAATATTGTGATCCAGGATATCAGCAAAGAAGCGCTTGAGAGAGCCGGGGCCGGTATTAAAGCCAGTTTGGAGAAGTTTGCCGGCAAGGGCAAAATAAAACCGGAGGAGGCCGAGGCCGCTTTATCCCGTATTGAATATACAACAGATTTGAAAAAGGTCTGTGAGAATGCTGATTTGATCGTCGAAGCTGTATTTGAGAATCTTGCGATCAAACACGAACTTTTTCAGAAATTGGATGAATTTTCCAAACCCGAGGCCATTCTGGCTTCAAACACATCGGCCCTGCCGATTACCGAAATAGCCAGTATAACCGATCGCGGCCATAATTTTGTCGGTATCCATTTCATGAACCCGGTTGCGCTCATGAAAGGTGTCGAAATTATTCGCGGCCAGTTGACCTCCGATGAAACATTAAATGCGGCCACTGAATATGTCAAAAGTCTCGGAAAAGAGCCGATCGTTGCAGTTGATTATGCCGGCTTTATTGTCAGCCGCCTGCTGGATGTGTTAATGAATGAAGCCGTGAAGATGGTTCAGGAGGGAAATCGTCCGGAAGATATCGATAAAGCCATGCAATTATGCGCCGGTCATCCCATGGGGCCTTGCAAGCTGCTGGATCTGGTGGGGGCCGAAATTGCGATGCACGGTATGGAAACCATGGCGCGGGATTTCGGTGACCAATATAAACCCCATCCGTTATTGAAAAAACGGGTTTTGGCAGGGCTGCTGGGAAGAAAATCAGGCCGTGGGTTTTATGAATATTAGCAAATTCGAAATAAGGGGAGTGGAATGAATTTTAATAAGAGCAAAGATGACCTGGTTTGTGTGAGTGCCGTTAGAACACCCTTTGGTCGTTTTGGCGGATCATTGAAGGATATTGATATCTATGAACTGGGTGCCATTGCCATGCAAAACTGCATGCAAAGGATCAAGCTGGATCCGAATGCAATTGATGAAGTCTGGTGGGGCAACGGCGATACCTCCAATACCAAGGACCCGTATACACCGGTAGTGGCCCGTCAAACCTTGATCAAGGCCGGAATTTCTCCAGAAACGCCGTCGGTTACGTATGACCAGGCGTGTATTTCAGCGATGACCACGGTAAAGTATGGCGGTAGAAGTATTCAGCTGGGAGAAGCAGACGTCATTCTGACCGGCGGGTCCACCAGCTTCAGCACGGTCCCTTTTTTACTGCGGGATATTCGATGGGAGGGTCGGCGCCATTCCGATTTTACCGTGGAAGACCCCATTATTCCACTGGGTTACAAGGACTTTGCCCCGGTGGCGGTTGACTCCGGTGATGTTGCGATCGAATACGGCGTATCCAGAGAAGAGCAGGACGAGACGGCCATCGTTAGCCATGCGAATTACGGCAATGCCTGGCAGCGGCGGTTTTTCAAGCATGAGATGGAGCCCCTGGAACTGATCAAGAAAGACCACCGCGGTAATGAGGTTTCCCGAACGAAACTGGATATTGATGAGCAATATCGGCCCAAAGTTAACCTGGAAGGACTCGCCAAACTGAAACCGATCTTCGGCAGCAAAACCTGCACGGCCGGGAATGCTCCGGGAATGAATGACGGGGCTGCTGCCCAAATCATCATGAAACGGGAAACTGCGGACAAAATGGGATTGGAGCCGCTTTACACGATCCTATCGACGGCCTCAATTGCGCTGCAGCCGCGGATTATGCCGGTGTCGCCTGCATTTGCGACTAAAAAATGCCTGGATCAGGCAGGATTGACCATTGACGATATAAAATTTCTTGAAATCAATGAGGCTTTTGCCTGTGTACCACTTGTGTCCTGCAAGCTCCTGTCCAACGATCGCTTTTTGCAAAGCGATTATCAGGAAATGGTGAAAGAGGCATCCGGCAAACCCATCCTTGATAACGACGATGCCAAGTACCGGGAACTGAAAGGCAAACTGAATGTCAACGGCAGCGCTATTGCCACCGGACATGCCAATACTGCCAGTGGAGCTCGTATTATGATGACGGCCGCCTATAACCTAAAAGAAAACGGCGGTGGGTTTGCTGCCTGTTCCATTTGCGGAGGATTGACCCAGGGAGCGGGAGCCATCATCTGGGTTGATTAGCGTAGCGAAAAGAAGGTGAGACGATCACATCATGCCCGGCAAAAACAGCACCAGCTGGGGAAATGCGATCAATACGGCCACATGGCATATATCGGCTATTAGGAATGGTATTATACCCCGGAAGATGGTTCCGATAGGCACATCCGGGGCGACCCCTTTGATGACAAACACATTCAATCCCACCGGCGGCGTGATCAACCCTATTTCGGTTGCTCGCACCACGAGAATGCCGAACCAGATCGGATCGAAGCCCAATTGCACAATCAATGGAAAGAAAATAGGGACTGTCAGCAATATAATCGCCATGGTTTCAATAACGCAGCCAAGGACCATGAATGTCAATAAAATGAGAATAAGAATAACATATCTGTTTAATTGCAGATCGCTCACATAGCCCGCCAGATCAAACGGAATTCTGGTTACCGTGAGGAAATACCCTAGAAGCATTGCCCCCAATATAATTACGAAAACCATGACGGATGTTTTGATCGAGGAAGAAAGGCTTCCCTTAAACGCCGTCCATGTTAATCTCTTTTTACCAACAGCGAAAATAAATGCCCCGAAAGCACCGATCCCGGCAGCTTCTGTGGGCGTAAATATGCCCACATAAATGCCGCCGATAACAATTATGAATAGCGTCAAGACCTCCCAGGTCCTGGTTAGGGCCTTCAATTTTTCGAAAATATCGGTTTGCGGTCCTCGGGGCCCAAGTTGTGGCTTAAAGCGGGTCATTAAGGCAATGACCACCATATAGAAAACTGCCTCCATCACTCCTGGAATAAAACCAGCCAGAAACAGCTTGCCGATGGACTGTTCGGTAATAATCCCATAAATGATGAGTATCACACTGGGAGGTATCAGGATACCCATGCTTCCGCCGGCAGCCACAGCACCGGTTGCAAGCGCCGGGTCATATTTATATTTTTTCATCTCCGGCAGGGCTACTGTCCCCATGGTAGCCGCAGTGGCCATGCTGGAACCGCTGATGGCAGCAAAGCAGGCACAGGCGCCAACTGTTGCCATGGCCAATCCGCCGCGCAAATGCCCAAGCCATTTGTAGGCGGCTTGATACAGATCGCGGCTTAATCCTGCAGAAAATGCGAAGGAACCCATAAGAATAAAAAGTGGGATGACACTTAGACTGTGGGAAGAAAAGGTCGAATATGGGACTGTTTTTAGAAGCCCCAAGGCAGGACCAAAACCAACCAGATAGGCAAAACCTAAAAATCCGACTAATCCCATACCAAACCCGATCGGCATTCTTGAAAAAAGGATGATTAAAAGAATGCCGATACCGACAAGGCCTGTTATCGTTGGCGTCATTTTTTTGCCGCCTTAGACAGTAACTGGAAAAAATTCATCAGGAGTACCAGGCAAAGCGCCCCAAAACCGATTGCCACAGCGCCGATGAAAGGGTAAACAGGTATCAGCAGCACCGGGGATTCTAATCCGGAGTCAAAAATCTCTTTTACGTATAGGACGCTCTGCCATGTTATCAGTAAAAACAGACCCAGGCTAAGCAGAGTGGTAATGGTGTCTATGATGGTTCGGGTTTTTTGGGTAAACAGAGATACAACAACGTCCACGCCCACATGTCCACCCAAAACCGCGCAGTAGGCTATTCCAAAAGAAACCATAATGGCCATCATAAATTCGGTCAACTCTATAGAACCGGCTATCGGGCGATTGAAGATATAGCGGAAGATCACATCCAATGCGGTTACCAGCATCATGATGGCGAGGACGCTCATTGCAATGCCTTTGAGCATACCAACAATGGGATCGGTTATCCTGCTAATCCAATCTTGTAGTTTTTTTAACCACATTATGGTGCTCGCACTCTAAACGTTCTAATCCCTGGGTTAGAAGTGATTTAAAAAATCCACTTCACGCCCGATAGTTGCGTTGTAGGTCTCTTCAAATTGTTTATCCGCTTCGGCGAATGTACTTTTTCATCGGCTTATCCGCCGAAGGCGGATACTCGAATCCGATTCGAGGTTTTGGATCACGTCCCGTAAAAATGATTAGCGATCAGCGATTATGATCTAATTCCATCTATTTTAGCAGATCGATAGTGGTATTTAGGATTTCTTGAGCTTTGGGGTGTCCTTTTGCCTCCATCTGTTTTACCCATTTTCCCCAAACTGGCTTACCGCCCTTATCTTCCCATTTTTTTAGCTCATCGGCGGGAGGGGTATATTCAATGATTTTAAAACCAGAGTCCTTCGCCTTCATAAAAACGCCTTGCTTGGCACTGTCGTGATAATTTGCCCCAAAGAATTTAGCAGCCTCCAGTCCGCTGACACTCGTTATGGCCTCCTGGATATCTTTCGGAAGGCTGTTCCATTTATTTTTATTAATGGATATTGAGAAGTAAACGCAGCTCAGGGGCGCGTAAGTAAAATACGGGGCAACCTCATACAGTCTGAATGAATAAATCGCGTCCCATGGAGCTCCCATACCGTCCGTGACGCCCTTTTGCATGGCCATGTAATTACCGGGCATGGGGACAGATACCGGAACGGCTCCAAGGGCCTTCATCTGGTCTATGGGTGGGCCTCCGGTTGTTCTTATCTTCATCCCTTTAAGGTCTGCCAATGTCTTAACCTGCTTTTTGGTGGTGATCAGGTGATAAGGCGCCGATGAAAAAAGGAGAAGAACATGGTTGTCTTTAAACCCTTCACGAATTTCTGGGTATTTTTCATAGAGCTGCCATAGTACCTCACTCCCCTTTTCGGCATTTTTTATCGGCAAGCCCGGGAGGGTTATCACATCAGCCAAGGGCGTCATACCGGCCCAGAAGCCATGAAAACCCCAACCCATATCCGCGATACCATTTTTAACGGCGTTCCAGGCGTCTTTCCCTTTGGACAGGGTCTGGGAAGGATACAATTGTATCTTAACCTTTCCCTTGGTGGCCTCTTCAACCTTTTTTATCCAGGGCTTCAGCGCATGGGTCGTGCCCCATCCGGTTTCCGGATTTTGGTCGGTCAGCGTTAAAGTAATAACCTCAGCCGAGCTCGAGGCCGGCAATGTAAACATAAGAAATACGGCTGCAATTAATGCTACGATTAAATTATTTCGCATGACAACCTCCTTTTCGCACGTTTAATGTTTCTTTGTGAATAGAACCATGTTTCCTGATAGTTTCGAGTTACCTCCTTTCTGTTTCGATTTAAAGCCTTAATTGGACCTACTGAGATAGTGATCGAAATTTAATTGCCTGGATTCTTTTTAGCCTTATTTCAGCCAAATCATTTTTATTTTTTTCCTATTAGATCCGCATATTTTTTTCTCAATTTGGGCTTTTCTATCTTGCCGGTAGGATTGCGCGGCACGTTATCGAAAAAAATCAAACGCGGCCAGGTGTATTTGGGCAATCGCGGCTCGTAAAATTCCTTCAACTCCGGTTCAGTTATTGTTTGACCCGGTTTTGGTTCGATGATCGCGATGGCGATCTCGCCCAATCTTTCGTCCGGCACACCAACCACGGCCGCATCATGAACTTTTGGTTGAGCATGCAGAAGGTCTTCAATTTCTACCGGGAATATATTTTCGCCACCGCTGATAACAATATCTTTTTTTCTGTCTACAAAATAGAGAAATTTCTCATCGTCCATTTTGACCATATCACCGGTATGCAACCAACCATTTCTGAGGGTTTCGGCTGTTTTTTCCGGGTTTTTGTAATATTCTTTCATCACGTTGTTGCCTCTGAGGATGAGCTCTCCGACCACTCCCGGCTCCACATCTTCATCGTTGTCATCAACCACCCGGGCGTCCAGGTTAAGATTGGGCCTGCCGATAGATCCAAGTTTGCGCATGTTATCTAATCCCATATGGATACAGGGACCGCTAGATTCCGTTAGACCGTAGTTGGTTTCATACTGCACATCTTTGAAATACCCTTTCCAGCGCTGAATAAGTGTTGGAGCAATCGGCTGCGCGCCGGAATGCATCAGACGCCAGGAACTTAAATCGTAGTCCTCTAATCTTAATTCTTCATTCTCAAGAACTGCCAGCATATCCTGTATCCAGGGCACCAGCAGCATGACTTCGGTTATTTTCTCATTCTGAATGGCTTCGATTATTAGTAGGGGAGTGATCTTTTCTTCGCCGACGACCATTGTGCAGCGGGCACCGACGATCAGGCTGCCGAACCAATGTATTTTGCCCCCGGTATGATATAAGGGCTGTAGGAGTAGGAAATGATCGTTTATTGTCTGGCGGTGAGCATAATTTTCATGGATCGCGGCATTCTCCAAATTTTTATGGATCAGCAATGTTGCCTTTGGTTCCCCGGTTGTGCCTGATGTGAAGTAAAGTGCGCATTCGTCATTATCGGTAGACTCAATATGGGGGGGTTCAGCCGGCGCCTTGTTTATTTCATTCTCAAAAGCAGCCATACCCGCGGGCGGATTCTGGCCAACAAAAATATAATCTTTTATCGATGATAACTCCGAACGAATGGCCTCTACCCTTTCCGTAAACGTTTCGTCGAGCATCATCACCTTAGCTTCCGCCACATCACAACAGTACTTTATTTGTCGGCAGATGAACCTGAAGTTAAGTGGCACTGCCAAGGCTCCTGTTTTAAGAATCCCGAAATAAGCCTCAAGCCAATTTATCGAATTCATCATCAGGTGTATAACCTTGTCGCCCTTTTTAACACCCTTGCTCAGCAAGACGTTTGCCACGCGGTTTGCCCGCTCATCAAACTCCTTCCAGGTAATTTCCCTTTTTAATTTTTTTCCGGGTTGTATTTCACTCAACGCCGGGGCATCAGGATACATTCTGGCATTTCTTTTCAGCATCTCTATGATGGTCATAATTACCGATTCTCTCCTGCCCTTATTGTCTTTTTGGATACAGCCTGGCCTCTTCGTTTGCCCAATTCAAATTTTCGTGTGACATCCTAAATTTTGTTTGAATCTGGTCGACACCCAAGATCATAAGAAATTTTCGCGGCACATTCTGTTACCATATCAATTAACTGCTTAACCTTCTCATCGTTTATTCTGTCTTTAGGACCGGCGACTGCGATGCCCGCTACTATTCTTCCCGTGGAGTCGAACACTGGAGCTGCTGCCGCCCTGGCTCCATAATCAACCTCTGAGTCACTATAAGCAAAGCCACGATTTCTGATAAGTTTAAGCTCATTTTTTAAGCGAACTGGATCTGTAATGGTATTCTCAGTCAGTGCCACGAGTCCCACACTCTTAATCATTGCATCAACGAAGGCATCATCCTGGTAAGCTAACAAAATTTTAGAAGATCCCCCGGCATGCAAGGGGAGAGTGTCTCCCATCGCAACTGAAAGCTTTATACGTCTGGGGCTCTCAATCTTTTCCACGCACAGGGATTCCCAGCCGTGCATCGTGGTCAGCATTACGGTCTCACCTGATATGTTTGCCAGATCATTCATATGTCGCCGGGCAACTTCGACAGGTTTGATTTTCGCCGCTACCAAATTACCCATTTTAAAAATTGTAAACCCCAGGAAAAATTTCTTTGTATCGGGATCTTTTGATAAAAATCCTTTTTTCAAAAGGACATCCAGATATTTATATGTTGTACTCAGGGGAATAGATAGCTGGCCAGATATTTCCTGGGCGGAAAATGCCTGATTTTCGGAATAAGAATAATGGAGGATTTCTATAGCTTTTTCTAAAGAAGAAAAGGTCC
>JAFDDW010000259.1 GCA_019310665.1 Deltaproteobacteria bacterium | reverse complement strand
GCCGGTGCTGGTGTCCGGGACCTTCACCTCACCCAAGTTTCGCCCGGACTTAAGTGCGGCCGCCAAACAGGAAATTGAAAAACAAATTTTCGAATCCAAAGAAGGTAAAAAACTACTTGAAAAAGAAGAACTTAAACCGTTTGAAAAAACAGCGAAAGACGCACTCAAAGGAATTCTAGGAGATTAACCGTTTGCAACCGGTGTGTCCAACACGCCGGTTGAAATACCATCTTTCGGTACCGAACTTGTGACGGTTACGGTTTATTCCTCGGTTATCAAAATATTTAAAAGTGTTTACGGGCTGAAGGAATCTGAAGAGCTGAAGTATCGTCTAAACGGCAAACTCCGGGTGGCCGGTGGAAATGGGCTGCCGGTCTCCCTCCCCTTTGAATCCGAGGGCCAGGTGACGCTACCGCCTTCTAAAGATTTATAGAGCTAAATAATTTCACGAGATACAGTTGCCATGAGCGACCCCTTACCTGATAAAATCGTCTGGTTGTCCAATGCCGACGCCAGGAAATCGGAACAAAAAAAAGCGGATACCGCTCATTTTTCTTCTGCTGAAACGAGTCGCATCGGAAATTTTCACCGAACCCTGCCCGTCTTTCGATCTACCCCCCTGGCAAAACTGGATAAGTTGGCCCGGCATTTGGGTGTCGCCAGCATCCGGGTGAAAGACGAATCCTTTCGCTGCGGATTGAACGCATTTAAAATCTTAGGTGCATCTTATGCCCTGTCCACCCATTTGGCTCAGAAGTTAAATCTGCCACTTGAAAATTTATCGTTTGCTGATTTCAAGTCCCCGGAATTAAAAAACCGCCTGAAGGATTTTACCTGTATAACCGCCACAGACGGCAACCATGGCAAAGCCGTGGCCTGGACTGCCAAACAGCTGGGATGCCGCGCCGTGATTTTCATGCCCACCGGAACGACTCCCGCCCGGCTGAAAAGCATTAAAAGTCTGGGTGCTGATGCCAGTATCATTGAAGGCAATTATGATGATGCCGTAAGAATGGCCGCTGAACAGGCACGGCTGAACCGGTGGCTGCTGATCCAGGATACCGCCTGGACCGGTAACGAAGAGATCCCCATGCAGGTCATGCAAGGCTATTTGACGATGTTTGATGAAGCCATTGAGCAATTGGGTGGAAGCATACCCACCCATGTATTTGTCCAGTGCGGTGTAGGATCATTGGCCGGCAGCCTGCAGGGCTATCTGGTGGAAAAGTTTGGTGATCAGCGACCCCAACTTTCCGTTGTCGAGCCAACCAAAGCAGCTTGCCATTACGAGTCGATGAAAGCGATGGACGGCCGGCCTCATACAGTGGCGGGAGATTTAAATACCATCATGGCAGGGCTGGCCTGTGGGAATCCCAGCAAAATATCCTGGGAAATACTGCGGGATTTTGCCGATGTTTTTGTGGCCTGCCCGGATGGTGTTACCATTACAGGTATGCGGGTGCTTGGAAATCCTCTGGCTGGTGATGATCGGGTGATCTCCGGTGAATCGGGAGCGGTGACCCTGGGGCTGCTGATCAATTTGTTAAAACAGCCGGAACTCGAACCCTTAAAAAAAGACCTGGATATAAATTCCGACTCCCGCATTCTGCTTTTTTCAACCGAAGGGGACACGGATCCGGAGATGTATCGAAAGATCGTCTGGGGCATCGATGAATTCGGAATTGGGAATGCGGATTTCGGATTGGTCTGACTATCGCCGCGCAACGCGCAACCCGCAACAGATACCAGTGACCGGGAACCAGAGACCAGAAACCATCTTAACAAACTCAACAGGATATATTTATGAAATTAGGTATCATCGGGCTGCCGCAATCGGGTAAGATGACTGTTTTCGAAGCCCTGACCAAAAATTTTTCCGACTCAGCCCGCAAAGGTGAAGACCGCATCAGCACCCTGCGTGTGCCCGACAACCGCATTGATATTTTAAGTGAGATATATAAACCTCAGAAAACCACCTATGCCCAGGTGGAATATTTTCTACCGGGTACCGCTGCAGCAAAAAAAGACCACCCTAAAGATCAGAGTATCTGGACAGCGGCAAGAGACTGCGATGCCTTGATCCATGTCATTCGTAATCATACGGCAATGGGCTTCGAAGAAAAATCACCGAATAAAGATTTTGTAAAAATGGATCAGGAATTGATCCTGGCGGATCTGATAGTGGTCGAAAAGCGTTTGGAGCGCCTTGAACATGATCATACACGCGGCAAAAAGATGGATCCCCAGGAGCACACCTTACTATCCGAATGCCGGCAAAATCTTGAAAATGAGACCCCCTTGCGAAGGATAGCCGAACTTGCATTCGCCCCCCGGTTGAGGGGCTTCGCATTTTTATCCGCAAAACCGATGCTGGTTCTTTTCAACAATGACGATGAGGACGATCGCCTGCCGGCGGTCAGTAAAATCACGGACACAGAGGATTGCCTGGTGATCAGGGGTAAGCTCGAACAGGAACTGGCCCAGATGTCCTCTGAAGAAGCAACCGAATTTCTAGAAGAATTTAATATCAGCGAATCTGCCATGGACAAAGTCATTCGCAAATCATACCGTCTTCTCGGACTTATCTCTTTTTTTACCGTCGGCAGTGACGAGGTCCGAGCCTGGAGCATAAAAAGTGACACCGAAGCGGTGGATGCCGCTGAAACCGTCCATACCGATATGAAAAAAGGCTTTATTCGCGCAGAAGTACTTGCCTATGATGATTTGATGGATGCCGGGACCTATGCGGCGGCCAGAAAAAAGGGAACCGTCCGATTAGAAGGTAAAAATTATAAGGTTCAAGACGGCGATATCATTAATATTCGATTCAATGTGTAAATACAGACCTTGTAATTAACTTTAAGAATGAGTCAATTTTTTGGACACTATTTATATTTATTAACGCCGAATTGGGGAATTTAGGAATTGAGGAATTAAAGGATAAAATCAATCAATTCAAACTGGAACTTTGGGGACGCCCTTTATATTTACAGTTTCTTCCAACGTGGAATTGAAACCATATATGGAATCAAATCTTTTCCATTATATAATAGAAAATGAAGGACTCTGCAGATGCGACTGTTTGCAGCTTGGACACCGTCCGGGACGGGTAAAACGCTTGCGGTCTTCAAACACATAACCGCATGACAAGCACCGGCTGGGTTCAATTAGCAGCGCTTTTCCTTTTGTCGCCAACGACTTGGCAATGTGCGTCAGATGGTCATAGACTTCTTTTTCCCGAATTCCCACCTCCCGGGATATTTCCCGGGCATCCATCTCCCCATCAGCTAAAAGCTCAATTATTTGCTGGCGTACGGTTCTCAATGTTTCACAATTGAATTCGTGGCAGTAGATTGCTGGAAATTCCAAACCCCAAATAACAAATATCAAATAATTTGGTGCTTGAAATTTGGGATTTTCTATGTCGTTGCGATATAATTTGTTAAAAATGTCTCCCATTCATTCACTGCGAATTTCTTCTTTTAAAAGACAGCAAGCAATCTTATATTCAGGTTCCCCGGCACTGTCGTAGCTCAGATTGTGAGGTTGGATGAGTTTGTTCATGACACAGCCTTCAGCAATATTGAGATGAAAAAAGTCGCTCTCATTGAGTTTGGCGGTAGAAACCAACCGGTTTTCCTTAAAAATCATGCTGTGGATGGGGAAATCCTCACAAAGCGGACATCGATACACCCTGCCGTTAGGAAAAATAAAATAATTATCGGCTACCAGGCCGGCACATTCGAATTTTTCATCCGGGTTTAAAAATACTTTGGGGTATGAAACAGTGATGCCGGATTCGGTAATCACTTGAGCAACCTTCGGGATCGTATCTATCCATTGACGCCGTTCAACCTGAAGTATCCCCTCGCGAGAATTTTCCGAATCCCTGTTAGCGGATCTTCCCCGCAAGCCAATGACTTGAATGAAGAATCTTCCGACACCCAGATCTTTTACCAACGGTGCCATCAGCTCCAGTTCAGCTATGTTGCCCCTGCTGACGGTGTAGATAAGGCTGGTGTCAAAACCCTTCGAAACGGCCTTGCGGATGCCCGCTATACAAGTATCAAAAGAGCCTTCACCCCGTATCCGATCGTTGGTTTGCTGCGCGGCACCATCCAGGCTGAAACTGAAGGTGTCCACCTCGTCGGGATCTACTTTCCCCAGAATGTCGTGAAAAAGGTATCCGTTGGTATCAACGGTGATGGAGCCGAAACCCAGTTTGCGGGCATGTCGGATGGCGGCCGGTAAATCCGGATGGAGGGTGGGTTCACCGCCTAAGAAAATAAGATTTTTTGTGTTGCTGTTTTCAGAAAATGGTTCCAGCCAGGCCTGAATGGTTGAGAGGGGCAGGGTGTTCTGCCCGTGCTGCGCTGGATTGATATAACCATGGCGGCACTTGAAATTGCACTGGGTAAGGATGTGAAAAAAAACGTTGGTGGAATTTCTAGAAAAGGCAGCGGTTTTGGCCGAGGTCATATTTTTGCGAGCAAACGTTTAATTTTCTTCTTGGCGGTTATCAATTCATCATTGGTGAGCCTCAGGCGAATCGACAT
>JAFDDW010000258.1 GCA_019310665.1 Deltaproteobacteria bacterium | reverse complement strand
CATGCCCCATGCGCTCTGCCCTATGCGCTCTGCCCTTTGCCCTATGCGCCCTGCCCTATGCGCCCTTTGCCCTCACACCGGCAACTCAATGACAAATTTGGCACCATGGGGAATGTTATCCTGAACGCTGATAACACCGTTATGATCAGCAATAATGGTGCTGACAATGGTAAGACCCAGTCCCATGCCGGTCTTTTTGGTCGAAAAATTAGGCTCAAACAGGCGTGTTTTGTCCTCATTTGAAATTCCCGGACCATTGTCGGCGACTTCAATTCGAATGCGCTTTAAAATAGGATCATGGGAAACCGCGAAGGAAATGATCCCGTCTTGTGTGATCGCGCCGATGGCATTGTCAATCAGGTTGATTAAAGCCTGCTTTATCTGCTGGCGGTCAAGATTCAGCGGCGGGATGTCATCGGTATTTTGAATTTCAAATTTAATATTGGGATGCCCTTCGCGGTATAAAGCGATGGTTTCTTCGATCGTCGGGACTAAATCACAGGGTTTGGGATTGGCGCTTGGAAAGCGGGCGAAAGATGAAAATTCATTCACCAGATTTCGAATCAAATCCACCTGATCAATAATAATCTGGGTGCATTCTTCAAACACCGATTCGTCGAGCTGTTGGGAATATTTACGCTTCAGGCGCTGGGCGGAAAGGGTGATCGGCGTGAGCGGATTTTTTACCTCATGGGCAATCCGGCGGGCAACTTCCCGCCAGGCGGCCATTCGTTGACCCTTCTCCAGTTCAGTTAAATCATCGAAAACCATCACAATTCCCATGTGCTGCCCGGTATCGTCTCGCAGGGCACTCACCGTGATTAAAAAACTGCGGGGTCTTCCCTCGATGATTAGTTTTAAAGCCACTTCAATGGATGCATCCCGGGTCAGAGACAAATTTTCCATTATTTCAGCGGCCAGATCTTTATTCTGGACGGTCAACATCTTATCGAAGCTTTTGTTCAGGACCTCCTCGGATTTGACACCGAGCATTTTTTCTGCTGATTTGTTAATGGTGGAAACCATCCCGTTGGCATCCAGGGTGACCACACCGGCAGAGACGTTTTTGAGAACGAATTCCATATAATGGCGTTTTTCTTCAATTTCGATGTTTTGATCCCTGAGTTTGCGCGCGGACAGTTCCAGCTGCTCTCTGCTGGTTCGAAGATCCCGGGTCATTTTATTAAATGAGTTCACCAGGCTTCCAATTTCATCATCGGCAACGGAACCGATGGTGAAACTAAGCTCACCCTCGGCAACCCTGCGGGTTCCTTCGGCCAGATCCCTGATGGGTATGCTGATGGTCTTGGCCAGGTAAAATCCAACCCAGATGGCACAAAACAAAACCAGTAATGCCACTATGGAAAGAGAAATAAAATAAGTAATCTGGACCGGTTTTTTATACAGTTTAATTTGCTGGTATTCTTCAAAACCGTCTGATATGGATTGCAGATTCTGATACAGGTCCGGCGGGATCAGAATTGTCACCACCACAAAGCCGCCAGCCTCCGATGCTTTGACACCAAAAGGAATCGTGCCGATCGTTTTAATCAATTCACCGTAGGGAATTTCCAGGGTGATGGATCGTACGCCGTTGCCGGATGTCTCCTTTTGCAGATTTTCTGCTGAAACAAGGCCAACATCTTCGTTTCCCAGTTCCGGGGCCAGCGAAAACGAGAGGCGTTGAGTGTTGGCGGCATAAACTTCAACCCCGTCAAGATTAAATTCCCGCTGGACTACCTTGATGTACTGGGACAGGGCTTTTTCTTTCTTGGGGTCGAGCAGCTTCTTGGCTTTTATCTGGTATGAAATTCTTTCCAGAAAAAACAGATTGTTATCCTCAACCCGGTCATAGACCTTGCCGCCGACCCGCAGGGAGTTTTCGAGGGCCTGCTCGACGGGAACATTGAACCAGAATTCAATGCTGCTTGTAATAAAGTTGATTGAAAAGAAAAATAATACACCCGTCGGAACAATTGTCAGCACGATGAATGCCACAACAAGTCTGGTTCGAAGCTTGGCCCCCATGACCTTGCGCCGACGGTCATAAAGCAATTTTACTAGATTCCTGAAAACCAAAAATATCAGCAAAATAAGCAGCAACAGGTTGATATTGATCAGGGTAAACATCAGAATGGCGTTGGAGACGGGAATATCGGCACCAAAACGAATGGTTCTGGTTTCGACAAACGTCAGCAGGGCGACAACCAATATGATAACAATGATGAGAATGCCTTCACGCCTCCGGCGTTTGCTGTCGGCATCTCTAACAGGTCTTTTATTTCTTCTAAATATAGAGCTGATCTTCATTTTTGCGGGAGGGACAGCGCTTTGTAATTATACATCTCGGAATTTCTACAACTATTAATAGATGAAATCAATCGTATACCAATCCGTTTCAATATCCCAAAAAGAGACAAAAAACAGGACATAATGCAGATAATAAGGAAGGGTTTGCTTGCTCACCTCAGCCCTGGTTCTTAGCTGATATTGCAGTCCCTTTTCCAGTTGACCCAGTGGTATGATTTTCAGACTATTGACTTCGGTCATCCATTTTTGTGCTTCACCAAATGATTTGGTCACCTCAGGCTCATTGTTTCTCGACGATCGCCGGACAATAAATTCTTTCTTCAGATTATCGTATTTTATGGTATGGGTGACGGTAATGTCGGCAATATCCTTGTCGAACCACATATTGCGAACACTGTTCAGTTTGGCTAAAAAGGAAAAAGTTGCCGGTACGCCGCTTAATATCACCTTTTTCAGCTTTTCACTGAAGGCACCTTCCAGATTCAGGTATAAGAGCAGGTCGTCACGGGTATTGGACACGGTAATATTGGTTAGCGACGCCTCCTGTGCAAATGCAGCCCCATGGCTGGCCAGAAACATCACGGTCACGAGGGCACATATTATCTGCTTCCTGAACAAAAATGCCATAAAAATAAGTTATACCGTAAACTGTGTTTCAATCCCTGATTCAATTGGAAACCGCACACCGGCCTGCAGGTACTTGTTAAAATAACAAACGCCACTGTAAACCACCAGCGGCACTTAACAGTATATATTTATTATAAATCGGCTGATTTCGGAATCTGATCGTGGCAGGGATTACAATAGTTAGAAATCGGAAACGAACAAGTCACGCTCAAGCGCCCGCCAAAGGCGGATTGGATATGATACTGATCCCGATTCCACCCCTGTTTATTAATATAAGAATCCAACCTAAATAGCAAGTGATTTTACTGTCTTGGAAGGTACGGTGGCAGGTTCTTGCAGGGTTTGGGTTTGCCAGGACGCCTTTTCATTGAAGAATCTTTTAAGGAAGGCATGATTGAATGCGTGCCCCGATTTTCTGGTGACGATATGACCCAAAATCGGCATGCCGAGCAGGGAGAAATCACCGATACAGTCCAACAATTTGTGGCGAACAAACTCGTCCTGGTATCGCAGCCCCTCATCGTTTAATACATTTTTTTCGTCGATTACCACCGCGTTATCCAACGATCCGCCCCGGGCGAATCCGTAACGCTTCATGTACTCGACCTCATGCAGAAAACCAAATGTCCGGGCGCTTGAAATTTCACGTTCGAATTCATGATCAACGACTTCTATGGTGCAAGATTGGCTGCCGATGAGGGGATGCTCGAAATCTATATTGCAGGTTATTTTAAAAGTGGCGGCCGGATAGGCGCCCACAAATTTACCATCCTCCTCCAGCTCAATGGGTTCTTTGAGCACAAAAAAGTGCCGCGGGGCATCAAGTTCGCGGATACCTGCTTCCAGTATCATCCGGGTGAACGGTCCCGCACTGCCGTCCATTACCGGTACTTCGTAAGAGTCGAGCTCGACAACGACATTGTCAATGGATAAACCGGCGAAACCGGCCATCAAATGCTCAATGGTGGACACAATTACACCATCTGAACCGATAACCGTGGCCAGGCTGGTGTCCACTACGCAATTAAAGCGGGCCGAGATGGCGGGGTTGTCAGGCAGGTCTCTTCTGATAAATTTTATCCCGTGGTTGGGAGCTGCCGGTTTCAGCGTCAAATGAACGGCCTTGCCGGAATGAAGTCCGATACCGGAACAGCTAACCGCTTTTGCAAGGGTCCTTTGATAGATGGGAAGGGTCATTTATTATATATATTCAGCGACGGTTTTAATTCGAGACCTTCGCAAAATGTTAATTTTTCAAGGGTCTCAGTTTTACAAAACAGTCGATAAAGTCAAATTGGCTTAAGTGTTGGAATATATTAACCCGTTTGGCTGGAAAGTCAATAAAAAGATTTTTCAGCCAAGACTGATTTGTTATAGCTTTTCCGGTTCAGATCCACTGTCCCAGGTGGTCGCCTTTTTAACCGGTTTTTCCCGGATAGCACCGGAAAAACCGGACATCAACAACCTATTTTTGCTAAATCTCGTGCTGAGAGGCCCAAACCAAAACCGCCAATATAGTTTCCTTGTGGGTCTTGATGCCAATAGGCTGATTGTATCCCCAAGGGTTCGAAAAGGTTTTGCTTTGCAAAATCCAACGCGCTGGTTTTAGTCGACTTTGACAGAATT
>JAFDDW010000257.1 GCA_019310665.1 Deltaproteobacteria bacterium | reverse complement strand
AAGGGCTCCCGCCCTAGCGCGCGCGGCAATCCACAAATCGTTGTTACCGATAGGCCTCCCTTTGGGTTCCAGTGATGAACGGATGGCCCCATAAGTTCTCCCGGCATTCTCGGGCATTGGCAAAACAGGAACAAAGGTCTTGAGCTCCTCCAGCAACTGCAAAGCCTTTTTATGCTGCTGACTTTTCTCGGCACCATTCGGAAACCGGATTATAATCGAGTTTTTGATGAGACGGCGAGGCAAATTTATGAGGTAATTACGGGGAGGGGGTGTCCTGAATCGGTGAAGGTGATGTAGATTAAAAATTTTGTGAACATGAAAAATCATATATCTAAATTATCATATTCCTGTCGAATCAAATCTTTGTCATAGAGTCTTTCAAGCCTACGTATAATAAAATGACCCCGAGCCATATTCTGAAAATGATCTATAAAGATCGTGTTAATCAATGCCCCTCCGGCTGCTCCGATCAAAGGAATAGCTTGGGCAGCAACTTTCTCGGACACAATTATTCCAAATCGAGATGCCAAAGTGGCAATGAGTTTAACAAGTGCTGGTGCGCCTTCCCTTGCCAAACCTTTTTCCGTAATATATTTTGTCGCTTCAGAGATGACATGAGCTAAACCAGCTCTAACAGCAAAATAACCAGTTTCCGTTCCGTCGTCGCTTTTTGATGGGCCACCCAAGGCGAATACTTCTAAACAGGCGATTTTTGTTTCCAATAAGCTAATCTGTTCGCCTTCACTTCGTGCTATGTCTGCTATGGAGCGGAGCATAATGGTCGTGGTCACAGGTAGTTCGATGGTTAATGCTGGAAGGCCAAAAGATCCCCCCCCAGCTCCAGTTGCGAACACGAGAAGTTTATGAGTCTTGTCCGAAGCAGCTGGTCTTGTTCTATCATTCATTGTTTGAATGGCAAAATTAAGTGCTTTTTCAAGTGATTTTTCTGTTGCTTTTTGGACAACGCCCTTCAATTTTGGAGGCAGGCGCTCGAAGCCTTTCTCTATAGGGGTTCCCAACAGGTTAGAAATTCTGGCTGTCAAATTCGGGTTTTCAAGTAGAGTTTTCGCATATCTGAGATCGTCAAAATCATCTTTAGCAAGTCTCATGATATTTCTCCTGTATGGCTCTTCTTGATAAAAAATTAATCATTCCTTTTCCTTGTTATCGCTTTTAGGATAAAGGTGCCGGTTGCAAAAACCGTAATCGTAACAAAACTACCAATTGCTCTTCGAATTTGCTTACTTTTCTTTTTTCCGGTGGCACAGAAGGTGGCAAAATGTTCGCAATTGTTAAACGGGAGAGAATACCCTTTTTCTGAAAGATGCTCTCGTGCAATTCTCAGAGATTCAGAATACGATAAACGTTTCTTGTGATTGCGTCTTCTCAGTGTTCCACCACTGAGAAAATTTTCTATTTCGGTCAGTATGACCACCGGGTCCCGTTTCTCCTTATCTTCTCCTTTAAAATTGATGACAGTTCCTTCTCCGGCATATATTCCATGATGAGAATAGAGCAATCCTCCCCGTCTCACATAAATATGATCCCCTCGTATTAAATCTTCTTCGGCCAACGGCTTTTGTCGGTTGGTACCACCGCTGGTTTCGGAGTTGATCTTCTTGAACATTTTTATTCCCTATAATTCCGACCATCCGAATCTTATGAAAGATACCGCACGCGTTATTTTACAGATTCGGGCATCATCGGATCAAATGAGTTTGTGTCCACCAATCACCAGCGGTTTAAACATCTATTCTATTCAAAGCATGAAAAAAAGCCCAGATCGATCAAGGGCTTGGAGGGGATGTATTCGTTGAAGCGACTTTCTGAAATCGTCTGAAAAAAGTTGCTTAGAAGTTAATATAGGCATTACGTTTAAATTGAGGATTAGTGATCTCTTGCATCCCAGGTCGAATTAAAATCGCGTCTACCGTGTATAATGGCAAGGATTTCGATTCCAGCAACTGAAATTTCATAAATAAGACGGTAAGAATATACGATCAACTCCCTGATATTTTGATCACTAATTTCGGGGACTATACGGCCGATTTTTGGAAATTCAGTTAACGTTTCAGTTTTTGCGACAATTTCTTGGATAACGTTTTGTGCGTAGTATTTTGAATCATTATGTTGATCAAGTTCCTGACGGAATAAAACCTTTTATAATTTGAACATGCTCCGTTTGAACTGATATTCAACCTGAAATTTACCTTCCTTCCGATTGAAAGCATATATTACATGAAATGGAATAAGCGGTCAAGAAGTGGCCTATTTGAATTTATAACGAGGTGAGCCGTATGCATCATTCTAAAGAATGAAAACGGGGATGACCAGAAATGGTTCATCCCCTTTAGCAAATTAAGTGGTACGCCCGGCAGGATTCGAACCTGCGGCCTACGGATTCGAAGACCAGGATTCTTTAAGTTCAAAAATGTTGTAATTTCAACCAGTTGATTCTATTCAACTTTTTCAACCAACTTTTGGTTTCGTTTGGAAATGTTTGGAAATATTTGACCTTGACGGGCACAATTTGGGCACAATCCAAGTCAATAATTAAAATTTCGTATGTCATTTACAGAAATGGGGTCAGACCACGGTGAACGCTTGGCAATTAAGGATATATACTAAAAATAGTCCCGTTTTTTGGGCTTAAAGCTTACATTTCGCTCTTTGAAAAAATAATATTCTTAATACTTTCACAAAATGATTGTCGATTCAATCAGGGACCTCTAAATTGCCACCACTTTCCCTGAAGATTTCTATACGCTGAATCGGGAACTTCTAACAACCGGAGGACCAGTTCGTGCAATTCGCCGAGCCCTTTAACTGCCGCTTGTATGCACACCCCGTCCTGGAGGATTTCCGAGTGATGGGCATTTCGAAAGAAGTATTTGATATTGTTCCATGTTGGCTTTTTGGAATTCATAGCCTGGGGCAGAATCGGTAGTTTTTCGATGTTGGCCTTTACCATATTCATACGAATCTTTCGCTCGATCAGCGACACGATCATCAATGCTACAAAATAAAGAAACAGGATGGCTTCAATTCGCTTTTCCTTTTTAAGGAAAACGGGTGCGACTTGCAAAACAGTCTTTTTGGTATACATACGTTTTTCAAGGAATGGCTGGCTTTTGTATTTTTTTAATACTTCACAGGCCTCCAAGACAGTATTGGTAATCAAAGGGAAAAGTCCATCTGTTTTTGACGCTTCTAAAAGCGCCTGTTGGTTTAACTCCCATTGGATGCTGTGTTTAAATTCCCATTTATTTTTATAAACACTTTTTAAAGAGGGCCTGCCGGATGAAATTTTTACTTTTATTTGTTTACGTTCGGTTAATATCTTAACGTCAAGCAACTGTTTAATTCCTTTACAAATACTATTGACGGCCGCCCTGATCTCTTTTTTAGTCTTTAAATGATATGCGTTTAATTTCGGAGATAATTCTTCTAATGCCACAATGGCCTTATCTATTTTTTTCTGTCTTCTGACTTGATCGTCTTCTTGTTTTGAACTGCTGTGAACCCATATGATACGGAAGCCTTTTTTAGTCCGACCGGCTTCATATGTTTTGAAGATATTGACTTTTCCTTTTTTACGTGAGCTTTCAATTTCATAAGCGTCTTTCCAGGCGATATCGTTGCTTTTCAGGTGTTTTAGAAACTGTTTGACTTCTTTTCGACCTTTCGGGACGATGGTGATAAAGAAGCCACCGTTTTTTGCAATATGGGTTAGATTTTTATGGCTGCACAGTTTGCAATCAGCTACGTAAATAAAATCCTCTTTTTCTAAGAGAGTGCGCAACCCGTTCCAGTTGGGTATATGGGTGACATCATCAGTTGTATTGCCGTCAAAAAGCTTATAGCTCAGTGGGACATGGCCATCAGATGTAATATTTAAACCGAAAACAATTTGTTTGCAGTCAGGACGAAAATCTTTGTTGTGACCATGTTTAAGCTTGATGGCAGCGGGATCCGGATTTTTGTAATTGCCAATGAATGTGATCGATGTGCTGTCGTTGTGAATTTCATCGGTCAACAATCCGTGAACGCGAATGGCGTTGCATGATACCTCTGTCATTAAAGAGTGCCGATCTGCATCAAAAAGAGCAGAAAGGGATCTGGCGAGTCGATCATCATTGAAAAGATTCGCCTCTACCGGAATATCAACGAAGCCGTCAGAATATCTGACCAGCCACTCTTTAACTTTGTACAGCGGCCTGTTGTCGCATATGATATTAGCTGTTAATATGCATAAGCTTTGCGCATGATCCGCCAGGCTATCGGGTGCTGCTGGGACATATTTTTTAAATAAACTGAACAAGTCAAGTGCATCCATGAAATGCTTGACCATCGGCAATACGTCGACTTGGCTGAACCGGGTTTCAAATTGCTTCATAGCGCCTCCTATTTGGCTTGTATAAGGCGTTATAAAACAATTAAAGGGTAAAGTCTAGATTTTTTATTTAGAAAGATATTAGCAACTTATGGTCATTATTGGCGATAAGTGGTATAAACTCTGAAATTTGATTTCGCCATGTGCGAAATGTAAGGTATATGGGTGACATTATCAT
>JAFDDW010000256.1 GCA_019310665.1 Deltaproteobacteria bacterium | reverse complement strand
TTTTTCTCGTTGATTCTCTTTTTAAATTTATTTTATGTGGTTGTGGATTCGGCTGCGCGTTTAATACGTATCATCAATCTACTACTCGTTCTCCGCACCATTAGGGCCCACTGAGATTTGATGTTCTAGGGCGCCTTTGAGACTCAGGCTTTCCGCATGATGGCAGGAGATGAAGTGGCCGCCAGACACTTCCCTGAACCGCGGCACTTCGGTTATACAACGTTCGATATCCGCATAACGGCAACGGGGGTGAAAGGTACAGCCTGAAGGCGGGCTGGCCGGATTGGGTTGCTCTCCTTCAAGAAATACCGGTTGCATGGGTAATTCGGGGTCATCGGGTGGGATCGCCGACATGAGCGCTTCGGTATACGGGTGCTTGGGTCTATAGTAGAGCGATTTAGTGGTGGCCATTTCAACCAGGCGGCCAAGATACATGACAGCCACACGGTCGCAGGCATAGGCGACGGCGCTCAGGTCGTGGGCAATGAAGAGGTAGGTAAGGCCCAACTCCTGTTGTAGATCTTTTAGCAGGTTCAGTATCTGCGCCTGGATCGAAACGTCCAACGCTGAAACCGGCTCGTCACACACGATAAATTGCGGGTGCATCACCAGCGCCCTTGCGATGGCGATCCGCTGTCTCTGTCCCCCGCTGAAGGCATGGGGATAGCGACTGAGCTGTCTGATGTTAAGGCCGCAAAGACGAGCAATATCCAGGATCTGTTCATCCATTTGCCCGCCACTCGCAAGGCGGTTTGCCACAAGAGACTCGCCGATGATTTCCTTCACGGTCATTCGCGGATTCAGTGATGCATAGGGATCCTGAAAAATCATCTGCATATGCCGCCACTGCTGGCGCAACGCCTTGCGGCTCAGGGTGGCAATGTCTGTCACGCCGTTTCCATTTTTAAACAGAATCCGGCCCCCTGTGGGTTCTATCAGACGGAGAATCGCGCGGCCAAGGGTTGTTTTTCCCGAACCGCTTTCTCCGACAAGCCCAAGGGTCTCACCCTTTTGGATCTCAAAGCTTACGCCATCGACCGCCCGAAGAAAAGCCCTTTGCCTGGAAAACCAGCCTGCCCGACCCAGCGGAAAATACATTTTTAAGTCTTTGACCTCGATCAACGTACTCATCAAAAGTCCTCTGTACAATCAGTTTAGGTACAAATAACAGGCAACGAAGTGGTTTTCAGAAACTTCCCTGAGCTCGGGGAAATTGCCGTCACATGTACCGGACATAAAAGAATTACACCGGGGATGAAATGCACAGGCGGATGGACGACTGAATAGACCGGGAACCGTTCCCTTGATGGGTGTAAGACGCTTACGGGTTTCCAGATCGCCCAGCCGTGGAATGGCCGCAAGCAGATTTACGGTATACGGATGTTGCGGGTTCTTAAAGATCTCTTCGGTGGGTCCCTGTTCAACAATCTTACCCATGTACATAATGGCAACCTCGTCGGCCATTTGTCCCACCACACCCAGGTCGTGGGATATGAAGATGATTGAAGATCCGAACTCTTGCTGCATATCACGCATGAGTTTGAGAATTTGAGCCTGTATGGTAACATCCAGGGCGGTCGTTGGTTCGTCGGCAATCAAAAGGGACGGATTGCATGAGAGCGCCTTGGCAATCATGGCACGCTGGCGCATGCCGCCGGAAAATTCGCCGGGATAACAGTCGACAGCACGCTCAGGGTCACCGATTCCGACTCTTTCCAAAAGCTCGATGGTAATTTCGCGTGCTTTTTCTTTGGAAGCGTCAAGGTGGAGTTGTATGACTTCCATGATTTGGTATCCGATGGTGTGCAGGGGTGAAAACGAACTCATGGGCTCCTGAAATATCATGGAGACCGCCCCCCCACGGATTTTTTGAATATCCCTCCCTTTGGATTCGAGTTTGGCAATGTCAACCGCTTCATCGCCATTTTGCCCGTAAAACAGAATCTTACCGTCCACAATTTTTAGTTCTTTTGGCAGAAGACGCAGAAGGGCAAGAGCGGTAACACTCTTGCCGCAGCCGCTTTCACCCACCAGACCCAGCACCTTTCCGGGTTCAAGGCTTAAGTCCACGCCGTCAACGATGGAGATAAAATTTTTATCCACTTTCAGTGCAATCTTCAGGTTTTTAATCTGCAGCAGATAACTTTCCGCCATTGCGGTTTGTCTCCTATTTTGCAAAAGGATCGGCCGCATCCCGCAGGCCATCCCCCATGAAATTAAAAGCGAGCACGGCAATAATGACAAACAGCCCCGAGATGAGCAGCCAGGGTATTTCAGCCAGGGTACGAATGTTCTGGGCCGAGTAAAGCAGCACCCCCCAGCTCACAATGGGCTCGCGCAGCCCCAGGCCCAGGAAGCTCAGCGATGTCTCGGCCAGTATAATGTATGGGAAAGAAACCGAAAGATCCACGATCAGGTAGCTCATAAAAGAGGGCAGCATGTGACGACCGATAATTCTGGCGTCACTGCACCCTGCCAACCGGGCGGAAAGAATAAAATCTTCCTCCCTGAGCGAAAGCAGCTTACTGCGCACCCGCCGCCCCAAGTGGGTCCATCCGATGGACGCAAGGATGGCGGTAACCGCCAGATAGACCTTCAGCGCCGACCAGTCCCGCGGCAGCGCCGCAGCCAGGGCCAGCCACAGGGGAAGGGTCGGAATCGACCGGATGAACTCCATCAGGCGCATGATCAGTTCGTCGGCGATGCCGCCAAAATAACCGGCGATGCCGCCCATAAAAATTCCCACGGTAAATGCCAGAAATACACCGATGGCCCCCACCGATAGGGATATGCGGGTGGCATACATCAGGCGGGAGAACACATCCCGCCCCAGTTGATCGGTACCGAAAAGATTGACAAAGCCCTTGTCCACCCCAAAGAGATGCCGGTCGGCTTCGAACAGCCCCCAGAATTTATAGGTTTCTCCCCGGGTAAAGAACCGCAGTGGTATTTTTATGGATGTGTTTACAACGGCCTTCAACCTGTAGGTAACCGGGTCGCGTTTGTTGACCCGCCCGTAAATAAACGGCCAAATGTGAAAATTCCAGTTGTTGTCGAAAAAATGGATCCCCATAGGGGCGCCCTGAAGATATCGGGTGTTACGCGTATGGGTATCGTAGGGAGCAATGAATTCGGCAAAAAGAGAAATGATTAGAAATATGCCGAGTACGGCGGCTCCCGTCATTGCCATGCGGTGTTTGCGAAACCGCCACCACATCAGTTGCCAGTGGGTGGCAATATCGAGCCGGCGTACTTTTTTGTCATTGCCATCTGTATGAGGTTCGTTTGGCATTTTAGCTTCGGCCCTCCAGACGGATGCGTGGATCCAGAATCATGAGAAGTATATCCGAGATAAAGGTACCGATGATCACCAGCGTGCAGTAGATCAGAATCATGGCACCGGAAAGATACATGTCCTGGTTCAACAGCGCATTGATGAACAATGGCCCGGTGTCCGGCAAAGACAAGACGATGCCCACAATGGGCGCTCCGGAAATGATATTTGTCAACTCCCATCCCAGGGTGGCAACGATGGGGTTAAGGGCCATACGGACCGGATACTTCAGGAGCATGCGGAACTCGGGGACGCCGCCGGCGCGGGCAGCCGTGACATACATTTTATTGAGTTCATCCAAAAGAGTTGCCCGCATGGTGCGCATCTGAAAGGCCGTGCCGGCCGTGCCAAGGACAATCACGGGGATCCAGAGGTGCATGAGCAGGTCCCCAAATCTGGCCCAGGTCCAGGCGGCATCTTCGAACTCCGGCGAAAAGAGCCCGCCAACGCTCATGCCGAACCATTTTTGACCCAGGTACATCAAGATCAGTGCAAAAAGGAAATTCGGTGTTGCCAGGCCAATGTACCCGAGAACGGTGGCGGCATGGTCGCCAACCGAGTACTGCCGTACCGCCGAATAAATGCCTAAGGGAACGGCTACGAGATAGGTAAACAGCAATGTGCTAAAAGCCAGGATGAGTGTGAGCGGCAGCCGTTCGGCAATCACATCGGCCACCGGCCGATGGTATTCCCATGAAAATCCCAGATCCCCCCGGACCACACCGCCGATCCATCTCAGATACTGATAGAAAAAGGGTTGGTCAAGCCCCAGCCTGGCACGCATCACGTCCAGTTCCTCCTGGGTAATGATGACGCCGCCCTGGGTCTTTTTACCGGCATAGGCATCAACAAAATCTCCCGGGGGAAGCTGAATAAGGATAAAGGCGACAATGGATATCAAAAGGAGGGTGACCACAGTTGCAACGATGCGGCGTGTTACTAAATTGAGCATTTACCGTTTCCTCAACTTATGGTTCATTGTCTGCTCTCCTGATAGGAAAATTTGCCGAATCCGGTTGAGCCGTAATGACCCTCCCGGATCCGATATCACTTTAGTATCTATTTAAAGTACCACTGGTCAGCCCGATAGGGATAAGAGTAACCATAGTAGTAAGTGTTGACGGTCCACTGGGGGAACCACATTTATCAACGGTACGTTGCTCAGGGTGCCGATGACGGACAGATTATCCTGGTTGATCTTGATCATCTCTTTGCCGAGCTCCATATACCTTGATGATCCCGGTACAAGAGTGACCCATTCGTCCGCAATCTCCCAGAGACGCTTCACCCAGCCCGGCGGTTCCTCGCCGCTCTTACCACCGCTGGTCCTCCAGTCCAGCCATGGCAGTCCCATAATCGGCCAGGCTGAAGAGTAGGGAGGAACAAAGTTCTCCGGTTGTGAAAGCAACGTCGGTTCGTAAGGCGGCATCCATTCACTCGTAATATCCAATGTGTTGGACTTCTGTTTGTCGCGCGTGAGCTGAGTGTTTACCTCCTTGAGAAGAACATTGACACCAACCGACCGCCAGTACTCCGCGATCAAAGCGGGAAACTCAGGTGACCA
>JAFDDW010000255.1 GCA_019310665.1 Deltaproteobacteria bacterium | reverse complement strand
CTTTCGCCTTTCCGTTCAAAAAAGCTTGCTGGGTTATAAGGATCATCCGGGGATATCGGCTTCCGAAAGTTGATATCTCGTCTAGGGCTTTGTCTAAATACCGGTCCCAGGCGGCATCCATCACGATGAGGTTGTCATTTAATGTGTTATAATCCGGTTGAAGTTCCGGAAGATACCAGGCTTCATCTGCCCAAAAAGGGGTTTTTTCTTCATAGGAGAGATCGACCGGCGGTGCTTTAATAAATTCATTCATTGTTTTTCCGGCAAGATAACTTTTTTCCCATAATACTACTTTTTCCCGCCCGAATTTTGACAACATTTCATTTCTGTCCTCGAGTTTTACGAATTTGGCATTAACCCTGGAATCGACAGTTACCAGCGGGCCGTGAGCACTTTCTCTAAACAAATGCGGTTCACAAAGCATAGCTCCGGTCCGGTCGAATTTGTCTGACCATGCCGGGCCAATTCCGGCTGGAGGCCCAATATAGAACATGGTTTCATATTTCCTGTTGACGGCCATGCTTGTTGATATAGCCGCCTTAAAATCCGGATTGACCAGCACGTCAATTACCGTTTCAGCACTTCTTCTGAAATGTTCACTTACAATTTCAGCCTTTTCAGGAAATGCTGTGCGCCATGCATTGATAAAAATCAGATGGATTGCTGCATACAGATAATCGCTTCGCGAATACTCAAAGCCGTTTTTCAGCAGAAATTTTCCGCGGTTTTTTTGGGCCGGCCTGTGATCACAGAAGCCGGTTTCCGGCTCCAGCCGGAACACGGGGCTCGAGGCCGTCGCAAGTCGTTTTGCCAGCCGCTTTTGCCCTGCAGGTGAAGATGCCGCCGTAAACAGGAGAATATTGTTCTCAAAAGCGCCAAGCGGTGCTTCGGGTGAAATGATCCGCACCGGATAACCCAGAAAGCGGCTCCAGATACGGGCGGCATTTTTTACTGCGGCTTCCGACGTGCGATCCATGGGCGCAAATACGATTTCGTCTATATCCGAATTATCATCAAAAAGATAATACGCAAGCCGATTTGTGTTTTCATCAAGCGCCCGACATATCTTGCCCGCCGGGCCCTTTGAAGAAATTATTGCGGCAATCTCACGCATCTCTTCATAATATTGTCGTGATCTTTTTGTAATAGCCTCCTTTTCCCACATGCTTCTACGCTTTGCAGATATTGGCGGGGCAACCGTTGCTTTCCAGCCTTCATTTAGATTTTTTATTTTCATCAGTTCTTTGGCCGGTGAATCCACTTTTGCAAACAGACTCCGCCCGACGGTCATGGATTTGGCCCGGTTGCGGGGCGCGACGCCCCGAGCTATACCGTGGGACTGGCCATAGAAAAACGCAAGCTGGTAGTAAAAAACCAGTGTTACGAGCGGTTGCATTTCATTTTTTTTCAAACCGGAAAGGAAAATGCACCGGTTGCGGCTCAATTGCCTGATACGCTCCTCCTGTTGGTGCTCTAAACCGACTGCAGCAAATTTTATCTTTTTACGGTAAAGCAGCTCCATTACTTCAAGGGCTTCGTCAAGTCGTGGCACACAGGTTGCGTCAACCACCACCAGTATTCCGGCTAAATTGGCAGACAGGCCCTTTTCCATCACCTCCTGATAGTCCAAAGCTCTGCCCACCGCCGACCAGCTGTTTTCCTCCAGCTTCAGTGCTATTTCCTTTCCTGCTCCGTTGGTAAAAAGGGCACTGACAACGATGCTGGCTTTACTTTGCGCATTTTCACGGGCCAGTCTTTTTGAAAATCGCTTGACGGTTTCGTCTTCAAGAAGATTGTCAAGCAGGTACGGGATCCGGTGCATTCTTTCCAGGTACAAAAGGGCTTCTTCCTTTCTGCCCGTGTGTGATGCCAACCACAGGCAGAACAGCTTTAAACAAAAAAGCATACAGACCGTGCTCTTGACGCCGGAAACGGTGACTTCCTCTCCGCTCAAAGCCGGAATTACGCCGCCGCTTTTGGCGACAATAAGGGCCATGTCAGCAAAAGTTTTTTCGGTGATACCGGTCATGATCACTTTGAGCGACAGAAGTTTTTTAGCCAAAAGGACCATGTCCGCCGTGGTCGAAGACCAGCTTAACAGGATAACCAGGTCCTTTTCCGGTACGAACAGGGTTTCCGGGTTTTCAATATCACCGGGCCTGACGGTCAACACATCCATTTCCGGCATAATGGTGTGGATAAAGTCTTTGCCGATTTCACACATGTGAAAAGCACTTCCGGTTCCGGCCAGAACAATCCGTTTAAGGCCCGTGAAATTAGAACCGAACCGACGGCGCAACAGGTATTTTCTGATTCCCAGATCCGTAACCCCGTTTTCATCCGGTGCGTAATTTCCCAGTATTATCAGAAGCCGCTGCGGTATTTCACCCAGATGGGTTTCATAAAAAGACCGGTCCATGTCCTTTTTAACCTGGACGGGGTTTAAAACAGTCGCAAAAGGCTCCAGATCCGGCATGGGATCGCCCTTGAAATCGGTAATCATCACGCTGCGGCAGACACTGCCGTCTATTATTAATGGTTCTAGGCGGGCAAATATTTCTTCATCTTCAAGGGCGTGGACCTCCACGGAAAATACCTTTAAAATTTCAGCTTTTTCTTTTTCCAAGACCTTCTTGAGCGCTTTTGAATCTTGCGCACCGGCACTTTTTCCCTTTAAACCGGCAACTTTTTTATTATGAGTTTCTTCCAGTCTTTTAATCTCTTTTCGTTTTTTATAGATAAGCTGCTGGGGAAAGAGCCCCAAGGCCGCGTTGATGTCGGAAACCACCATAAAATCGTCGTTTTCCAGCCGGCGGACCACAAAAACAGGCCGGTTGCGGGCTGCCACATAAAGCCTTCGCGGAGATAAAATGCTGATTCCGCAGACGGCCACCTGTCCTCCGTTTTTCGATATCTGGTCGGCCGCCTCTATAAACGCCGCTTCATCCAGTTCCGCGGGTGTCTTGCCCTTGAAGGTGCGATGAACCGAATAGTCTATGACACTGCTTCCGAATCCGTGTTCCTGGAGATCATTTTCCACCTGGGTCAATACGGCCCTGTATCTTCGCTGTGCCTGGATCAGTTGGTCAAAATAATATCCCCAGAGAAGGGAGAAATACTCGGCGGAATTTTCACTGCGGAAAGAAAAATTTGCGACTTTGGCAAGAAATTTACGGATGCTTTCCTCTGTTTTTCCGTCAAACTGACCGTTTACCACTACGCTTCTGAATCGTTTTTCGTCCAGGAAGGGATGGGCGTTTTTTACAGTGACAGCGGACTGAAGCGCCCATCGCCCGTGAGCGATGATCGGCTGGGTAAAATACCTCAGGCTGACCGGGTCGCTCTGCCCCGGGACGATTGAAGCTTCCGTCATAATGGTATTGCGGGAAAACTCGCTTAGCATTTCCGGCAGAAAATCGTCGCGCTGCAGGCACATCAGCGCTGCAGCTGCGGCCCTGCCGTAAATGTTTACGCCTTTTTCAGCCCCGTACAGACGTCTCCAGTCCACAGGTCCGGGCCGTTCATGGCGCGGCCAGGAAGTTTCCAGTATTTTTTCAAGGGATTCGATAAGGTCAGCCCTGGAAGCCGTTCTGGCGAGAAGGGCAGCGTCCAGCAGCCGAAACAGGCAGCATACCCCGTCCCTGTCGTAATCCGAAGGGATTTCAATGGCGGTTTCCGGCAAACAGCGCCATAGTGATTTCAAGGCAGCCGGGTTTCCGACAACCATCCTGCTGCCGATCACGGCGGGCTTTACCATCATTATTGTGGAAAGCGCTTTTTCAAATATCCGGTCAAAGGTGTTCAGGATATCGGCAGTTTCGACACTGATCAGCCCTGTGGCTGTTTTCGAGGCTATTTTTGTAATAAGCGGTTTGCGAATTATTTCCCGGATGACCACCGGTGAAAGATCATATTCTTTGATGAGCCGCCTGACAAAATTAATAAGATCTTTCCTTGAACGGATGAAAAAAGAGGTGTCAAAGCTTGGCCGGCCCGGCTGGCCGGGGTTTAGCCGGCAGGGCCGGTCGGCCTTCAGGTCGACAAGCTCATCATATGCGGGATAGGGTGCTTCACCTTTGATCACGGTTTCAAATTGATCGAAAGGCAACCCTTCGAAAGCGAGAAGGCGCCGTTGCTGCTCAACCATCTTTTCACTATCGGACCCGTCCGACCAGACGGATAACAACCGATTTTCATAGTTCTGGTACGCGCCATTGTCTAAAAGTTCCTCGACAAGCCTTTCCACGGAACCGACCGCTTTTCTTGTCCTGACCGGTTCGTTGTCGTCACCGAACATGGCCACGCCGGTGCTGTCCGGAGCCCTGTAGATAATGGCCGACATACCTGTCAGCACCCTGGTGAGATTATTTCCAGCCCCTCCGAAATAGGCTACAATTCCGCACATAATTTTTTCCTTCTTGGTTGCCCATTTTTCTTAATGTGCAGTTATGATGGTCGATATTCGATCATCTTACCAGTTCCTTTTCACCTTTTTGTCGAATTGTCTTCAACGCGGTTAATGTATTGTCCGGCAGCAAAGGCGCTTCATGATTTTTAACGATATCTTCAAGTTTCTCCTGAATCCGGGCGGCCATATCTTTGGC
>JAFDDW010000254.1 GCA_019310665.1 Deltaproteobacteria bacterium | reverse complement strand
CTGCCCTCCGCAACCCGAAGGGTGTAGGAGGGAGGCCCGCTAAAGCTCCTCCGGTGTAAATGCCACAACGTCGTCAATTTCGGCGCTGTCGGCGAACAGCATTACCAGCCGATCGATGCCCAGGGCATTGCCGCAGGCATCGGGCATATCGTTTAGAGAATTTAAAAAATTTTGAGGCATCGGATAGACCGATTTATTCAAAGATTTACGGATATTTTGCTCTGATTCGAAACGCGTTCGCTGCTCAGCTGGGTCGGTTAGCTCGCTGAAACCGTTGCACAGCTCAATGCCCGCGATGTAAAGCTCAAATCGCTCGGCCAGCTGCTTGTTTTGTGGCTTTAATTTTGCCAGAGCGCCGAGCGAGGCCGGGTAATCATAAAGAAAGAGCGGCCTGGCTGGCCCCAGGTTCGGTTCAATGTCATTAACCATGACCTCATCAAAGCAATCCTTTGCCAGGGCCTCTTTCGCTGTTAGGGAGGCGTAACGATTAAAGGCTTGCTCCACCGACATTCGCGTCCAGGGCGTCTCGAGGTGGATCAGTTGTCCCTGATAACCCAGGCTGTCTCCCCCTGTTATTTGTCTGGCAATAAAACCGATGAGTTCTTCGCAGTCTACCATTAAATCGGTGTAATTGCCCCCCGTCTGGTACCATTCCAGCATGGTGAGTTCCGGAAGGTGCTTACGACCCCGCTCTTTGTTCCGGAAGCATTTGCAAATTTGGAATATCCTGGAATACCCGGCGGCCATTAGTTGTTTCATGCACAACTCAGGTGAGGTTTGAAGATACCAACCCTCCGTGGCAACTGCATCAATATGAGCCTCCGGGGCCGGCGCCGGGATCCGGATAGGTGTTTCAACCTCGAGAAATTTTCGCTCAATGAAAAAACTGCGAACCGCCTGAATAATTCGAGCACGCAGGTGTAGAATTTTCTTAATCTGAGACTGTCTGTAATTCTTCAATCTCCTCACTCCAGTCATAAGCCGGATGAAAAAACAAATCCCAAATAGCAAATAACAAAAAACAAATAATAACCAATGATCAAAATTTGAATACCTTAACACCGTAAATCCGAGACTTTTCAAATAGTGGTCTCTTCCTTTATCTTTCTGGATAGATTCATTTCTTATTTCGTCAATTCTCCAATTCTCCAATTCCTCAATCCCTGAATTCCTAAATTAAGTCTCTTTCTCAATATATTTATCTTCGGTGCGGTCCTGTAGGTAAATATTATCGAATTGTCGTGAGTCTGCCTCATCGTACCATCGGTAGCCGATGTCTTTGCATTTACGGCAGGCTTTACGGGGAATATGGACAGCCAGGATATGGGCACCGCGATCTGAGGATGAATCAAGTCGAAGGGCACCGGCGCAATCCGGGCAGATCTGAATATGTTCCGACTGGGATTCCCGGATTCCATCGGTATCGTAGAAAATGTTGCGCGTTTTTTTCTGGGGATCTGATTGGTCCAGGAGTTGATTTCGGATGTCTTCTTTGTTTTGCCAGATGGACAAGACAATGTCGCCGATTTTTTCAATGGACTCGGTCACCGCCGAAGTTTGGCGGATACCTTCCGGATCATAGTTCGGTTCCTTGACCTTGCTGTAATCGACCCCGGCCATGGCAAGCACGATGCCCAGGTTGACATAGGGCAGGGCGCCTTCTATGGCATACCCCCCCTCCAGCACGGCGATATCCGGTTTTAACATTGCCGTCAGGTCGGCATAGCCCTGGGCGGAAAAGTTCATGTTGGTAATCGGATCGCTGTAGTGGTTGTCCTGTCCGGCGGAGTTGATAATGATATCCGGTTTAAACTCGGCGAGAATCGGCATGACGATATTTTTTACGGCATACAGAAATCCCTCCTCGGATGTCTGCGGCGGCAGTGGGATATTAAGCGTTTTGCCCACGGCGTTGATACCGCCCGATTCATCGGGAAACCCTGAACCCGGATACAGGGTCCGTCCATCCTGGTGAAGCGAAATAAAGAGGGTGTCCGGATCATGCCAGTAGATGTCCTGGGTGCCGTCTCCATGGTGACAATCCGTATCCACAATGGCCACCCGGTCGATGGCGTAAGCCTGCCGCAGGTATTCAATCATGACGGCTTCTATATTGATATTGCAAAATCCCCTGGCGCCGTGCACAACGCGCATGGCATGATGACCGGGGGGCCTGACCAGGGCAAAGCCTTTCTCAATCTGTCCATCGAGCACGGCCATGCCGATGGTCTTGGCGCCGCCGGCACTGATGAAATGAGATTCGGTGGTCACATTCCATACATCCGGCACGCAAAAGTGAACGCGCTGGATGTCTTTTAACGTCACCGGATCCGGTTTCAGTTCAATAACGCCATCAATATCAAAGATGCCTTCCTCAAACAGCTGGTCCTGGGTATAGAGCAGACGTTCTTCCCTTTCCGGATGGGTCGGGCTGATGGCCCAGTCAAAGGCGGGGAAGAAAACCAGGCCGGTTTTATGTTTTGCTCGTAGCATAGAATTGTCCTGGTGTTTATTAAACGTATGGTCGATACATAAAAAAAAATGCTTTCGATTTGCCCGCAAAACGAGCGCTGCGCTTAAGGAGCGCTTCGCTTTAGGTTTGAGGCAAAAAAGGAGTCTCCCTATTATAATTGTGATCGAAAATAGTTTTTGCCTCTAACCTCCCACCTCAAACCTCCAACATATTTTTGGATCCTCAAGGCCCAACGGTACGCAAGATTAAATAAACTCCACAGCACTGGTTATCATGCATTATTAATTAGGTTTGCAACGAGTTGATCGTAACCGTGGATCAACCCCGGTTTGACCTGGACTTTGACCCGGATATTTTTTCCGGTGGTACTAAACCCGCGTACCATGTTAAACTGCAGCGTTTCAAGTACTTCCATTTCTAAGTGGTCGGCATTGGCCCCCCGTTCGATAGCCTTGGTTTTCAGCAGATCAAGTGCCTGGTGGATGGCGGCTTCGATGTCAAATTGGGGGTTGATCCTTTGGCTGAAATTTTCTTCCGGGGCTTCGGCCACCTGTCTTTCCGTATCGGCAAAAAAGTTGACCTGACAGGTCGTCCGGGCCAGGGCGGCACCGATGGCGTTGGCCACCTTCCACCTGGGAACCACCCGAATGCGATAATCGGAAATGCTTTCCAGATACCCGGCAAAATACGGCGCGGGACCGCCCAGAACATAGATGGATTTAGGCCGGACAACATATCCTTCCTGGAATTCATGGATCGTATAGACCGGTTTACTGTTGATTCGACAAACTAATTGCTGGGCGGCGGCTAATATTTTTTTGCAGGTCTGATCGAGAATTTCCGCGGCCAGGGATTTTACCGAGAATCCCAGTGCGGCGGCCAAGGGCTCAAGCCCTTCGGCAGCCTTCTCCCGGCTGCCGTCGGGGATATCTTCCAGTATAAAAAGGGCATCCGTAGGCGTGGGCGCCGGCCCGCCATAGGCCATCGCCGACCCCAATCGCTCAGGACCAATGTAAAGATTGCCGTCGTTTACCCTGACGACACTGTCCCCGCCCAGGCCAATGGAAAGCGTTTCCAGGGACCGGATCAGCGTTTTATACCTGTCCAGTTCAATTCCCAGGGGATCGAGTACGGGGGCCCGGTTGATAAGCATCGCTATGTCAGTGGTCGTTCCCCCGATATCCATTACCAGGGCATCCTCATCTTCAGATCCGAAGGCAAAGGCCGTGGCTCCCATGACACTGGCAGCCGGGCCGGATTGAATCGTCTGGGCCGGATATTCAATGGAGGTGGCAAAATTCATGTTGCCGCCGTCTGCTTTAAGCAGGCGCAGGGGGATTTTCAGCCCAATGGCCTGCAGAGATTTCTGTACGGCATGGTAAAATTCTTTGTGAAGCGGGTAGACCGAAGCATTTAAAAAAGTGGTTGCAATCCGGCGGGCGAAATTCAAATTTCCGGAGATGCGGTGACCCATAAAAACTTTTTCAAAGGAATTGTTTAAAATCCGGCTCATTTCCAATTCATGGCAGGGATTGCGAACCGAAAATTTGCCCACCACTCCGACGTACTGGATGCCTTCTTTTTTCATGTCAGCGGCAATTCTTTGAATTTCACCGGCATCGATCGGCTCAATCTCCCGGCCTCTGTGATCGATTGAGCCTGCAACCACAAAATAATGGGAGTTGGTGCGGTAAAATTCAGGATCGATGCCGGGGCCGCTGGAGACGATCATACCCACGAGCGGGACCTTATGTTGAACGATGGCGTTGGTGGTCAGGGTGGTGCTTAGGACAATGCGGTCGATTGCGGTGGGGTCAATGTCCTCTGTGATCGCTGTTAACCCCGCTGATACCGAGCTAAACAGATCTGAGGGATCAGTGGGGACTTTGACCTCTTTTTGAAGTCCTTGATTATCGAGCAGAACGACATCGGTATGGGTGCCGCCTACGTCTAAACCTATGATCATTGATTTATCCTGATCGGGATGTTAAAAATTAAATTTTATGGTATCTAAAATGAAATTCGATGTCAATGTTCTGAGAATCATAATCATTCCAAAAAAAAATTAACTGTCGTTGCCAAATTGTTTAATTTATCTTATTGGAATAGGTGTCAAGTTTTCTCGAAAGGAGG
>JAFDDW010000253.1:584-5191 GCA_019310665.1 Deltaproteobacteria bacterium | reverse complement strand
CTCTTCAAGATCGTCATTGACAAGCGCGCTGGGTCCCTCAAAACCATAAACCCGTTTGTCATTCGGGACCTTGCCCTTTAAGGCAACATATAGCTTGTCCTGAATGCTTCGATCAGACCCGTTTTTAATAGTGACATCGAGTCCGATCACATAAGAATCCGGCGAAAAACGATAGGCCTTTTCAATGACAACGCCATTGTCGGATTTCCAGAAAAAAGAAATTTTTTGTGATTCCGCATTAACACGGATCGTATCAACATTAAGGTTGGTTGAAAAAGCTGCATTGTCAAGCCCGGCAATGCTTTTACCGTCATAGCCCAGTAAAACCGTTTCAAATATACTTTCCGGTGGAATGATTTCTTTTAGAGGCGAATCCTCGGCAACCGTTTCTCTGTAATTTTTCAAGATGAAGCTGGTCAATCCCGCGCCCTTTTCCGAGATCCGGGCCGTGTAAAGCGGAGTATCCACGGTAATGAGTTTGGCGATTTCGCCGGGTTGGGCAACCGGGGTTTCCGTACCGGCGGATTTGGTAAGCGTGGTTTCCGTACCGGTGCCTTCCTGCGCCGCAGTATAGGGTTGGGCCGGTTCTGTTTTTGCCGGGGGCTGCGCTGTCTTGGGCACAGGTTTCTGGATCTCTTGTCTGTCGACAAAAAAGAACGGCCACACCAGAAAGACCACGGCAGACAGGACAATAGCAATTAGCAAACGCGCTTGTTCCATTATCTTCTCCTAAAACTCATAAAATTCTGAATTGACTGAGGGGCTTCGCCCCTGACTATCCCGCCGGGACGGGATAGAATTTCCGAGACGTTATAACTACGCCTGTGGTCGAAATCGAATTTGTTCGGTTAAACGGGGCATGTTCTCCGTGGACTGACTGACCTAAAGGAAGGCTGGTAAAATCCGGTATATAGGACTCAGCATAAAAAATCCATTCCTCACAAATAACCGATTTAGTAATTTCCCGTTTAAAAATAAGGGCGGCCGTAACCGGCCTAACAATGGCTCTCATCGGTAACAGGTTCAGGGAACCGGATCAACACCGCCGGGATGAAATGGGTGGCATCGCAAAATACGCTTTATGGCTAACAGCAGACCGCGCAACGGACCATGCCGCATGATTGCTTGATAGGCGTACTCTGAACAGCTGGGATGAAAACGGCAAGCAGGTCCCAGAAACGGTGACAGTGTGTATTGGTACACCCTGATCAAAGCAACGAAAACGATCTGGATAAATTTATTGACGATCATCATATCCCGATATCCGGTCAAAAATATTCTGTAATGATCGGTGAGCCATTTCTGAAGTAATTTCTGCGCTTTGCCTTTTGGCGATGATGCTGATATCCCAATTGCCGGATAGACAATGCCGGTTTAATCGAAAAAATTCACGCACCAGTCGTTTAATACGGTTTCGCTCGACAGCCTGTCCAACCTTTTTCGTAACCGTCACACCCAATCGGGATCGATTGTACTGCGCATGTAAAAAATACGCAATAAATTCAGTATTTTGTACCCTTCGCCCGGATTTTGACAGAGCAATAAATTCAGGTCGCTTGAGAATCCTGTCGGCTTTCGTGAAGGTAAAACGCAACGGACAAGCTTCCATTTTGAGTTACTTCTAACCCGCCAGACGGACCCGGCCTTTGGCTCTTCTCCGGTTGATGATTCTTCTACCCGATTTGGTAGCCATACGTTTGAGAAAGCCGTGATTTCGAGCCCGTTTAATTCTACTGGGCTGGAATGTTCGTTTCATTGTATTAAACCCTTTATTTATATTTCTTATAACATGCTGTTATTAAATCAAATACGGATATCAACCGCTGGATGCCGGACAATCTATATTCAAAGTAAAACCGTTATCATCAACCCGCAACCCGATTTCGGATCATCAAGTTTTTTCAAT
Source organism: Deltaproteobacteria bacterium (assembly GCA_019310665.1). GTDB lineage: Bacteria > Desulfobacterota > Desulfobacteria > Desulfobacterales > JAFDCJ01 > JAFDCJ01. Next base: position 3,285 of record JAFDDW010000253.1, on the reverse strand, counting down.
CTGAAATCCGAAATCTAAAATCCCAAATCGAAAGACTCGTACCATAAACCGAGAATATAAAGCACACACCGATTGCTCTGTCAAGAGCAAATATCTGAGATGAATGAAGTAAACCATTTGATTACTGGCCGATAACTTCAAAGATGTCAAATTGTTCCATGTGAAACTTCGGGTTGGGATAAATGACGATCTGCTTACCGATGGATCGTTCGAGGTGGGCGACGAGAGGATTTTCTTCACCGAGTAAGAGTTCCGCAATCTGGGGGTTGACCCTGAGAGTCAACCGGGTGCCGTCCATATCGTGAACATCGCGTAAAATTTCACGGTAAATGTTATAACAAATGGATTGCCTGGATAATAGATACCCTTCCCCGTCACAATAAAGGCAGGGTTCGCAGAGAATTCGGGTCAGGGGATCCCGGGTGCGCTTGCGGGTCATCTGGATCAATCCCATTTCAGATATGGGTAAAACGTGGGTTTTGCTCTTATCTTTTTTTAGGGCTTCCTGCAGGGCATTATAGACTTTTTCTTGATTGCTTTTTTTCTCCATATCAATAAAATCGATAATGATAATTCCCCCCAAGTCCCTGAGCCGAATTTGATAGGCAATCTCTTTAACCGCCTCAAGATTGGTTTTTAAAATCGTTTCTTCCAGATTATGTTTGCCGACATAGCGGCCGGTATTTACATCAATGGCGACCAGGGCCTCGGTAAGCTCTATCAAAATATAGCCGCCGGATTTTAGCCACACTTTTCTTTTCAAGGCCCGGGAAATATCACCTTCCAGGTTATAGGCATCAAAAACCGGTTCTGTGCCTTCATAAAAGACAACATGGTCTTTTAAGCTGGGCATGTAAGTGTCCAGGAAAGATAAAACCGAATCATAGGTTGGTTTTGAATCGATAACCAATTTTTCGACTTCCTGGATCAAGAGGTCACGAACAGCCCGTAAACTGATGGAAAGCTCCTGATGCAGCAGCGATGGCGCCGGGGCGGTTTCAAATTTTTTCTGGATGTTCTTCCACAGGTTGTTTAAAAATCCCATTTCATAGGCCAGCTTTTCTTCCTTCTCGCCGTCCGCAGCAGTCCTCACAATGTATCCGAAATCCTCGGTTCTTAATTTTTCCACCATGGCTTTTAAGCGCGCCCGTTCGACTTCATCTTCGATCCGCCGGGAGATACCGATATGATCGGAATTGGGCATTAACACCAGGAAGCGTCCGGGAAGGGAAACGTAAGCGGAAATGCGTGCGCCTTTGGTCCCCATGGGTGATTTGGCCGCCTGGACCAGAATTTGCTGGCCTTCATGAATCAACTCTTCGATGGTAAAATCACGTTTATCCAAAATTTCAGAACCGGAATTATCCTCGAGGCTGTCTTCGTCCTCTCCGGATTCCATTTCAAATAATCGCTCATATTCCTTGAAATTATCATAGAACACATCATCCACATAAATAAAGCCGGCCTGACTTAACCCGATATTCACGAATGCGGCCTGCATGCCGGGTAAAACACGCAACACGCGACCCTTGTAAATATTACCGGCAATGTCGGAGTCATCGCCGCGGTCAACATAAAACTCGGAGATCTCGCCGTCTTCTAAAAGAGCCACCCGGGTTTCGTGTTCGGCGGCGTTAATGACAAGTTGTTTATACATTTGGCAAAACTCCGTTTTGCGGGCATGGCGCAAAGGGCCAAGCGCATAGCGTAAGGTTCAGGTTGATGAGGAATAACCTAACCCGGATAAACCGGAAATTCCAAAATACAAATACCAAATTCCAAATAAATCACAAATTTCAATATCCAATGACCAAAACATTCAACACGATTGTACCGTATCGCTGCCCAAATTTTTGTCCGCCGGTAATTATGTCATTTGGCACAAATGCCGGCGGATCATCCGTTTGGAATTTTGAATTTCGGTCATTGTGATTTGTTTGGTATTTGTGATTTGTTATTTGAAATTTATTAATTGCTGAAACCTGAACACCAACACCTGAAACCTTCAGTTTTTTACAACATGTTGTTAAATAAAGGCCCCTAAGGGACTAACTGAGCCCCGCCGCAGATGACGCTATGCCCTATGCGCCCTGCTCTATGCGCTATGCCCTATGCGCTTTGCGCTTTGCCAGTTTAACGATTTTAGCTTTTTTAATCTCTTCCTCCGGAAAATCGAAAACATGGCGCAACACCTCACCGGGCCTTATTGTCTTGCCCGGTTCTGATTTTAGCGTCATCTGCAAATGCGTTGAATCGGACAATTTGATATTTACTACCATATCCTTTAAATCTATCTTTTTCAACTTTCCTTTTCGATTCGTAAGGGTAATGGTGGCCTCGGAACGGTTGCTAAAGGATGCTAATTTCTGCGTGTCAAAATCGTGCCCGGGAATTGAAATCTGATAGGCATTTGATTTGGCCGTATGGGCTCCGGATTTAAGGGGCGCCAGATGACAGTCATGAATGATCAGACCTTCCGGAAGATGAGAGTTTAGTCCTTGGAGAACGGCATCCGGTTTGACAAAATCCGCTACGGCCAGGGTAAAGTGTTCCTGTTGGCTTTCAATACCGATGGGCAGGGGATCGTCAAAGGAAATTTTAGGCTTGGGGTGAAATCCCTGTGAATATTTTAAAGGTATTTCAGCGCGCTTAAGCGCCCGCAGAAAAATATTGACCAGCTCAAGGTGACCGAAGTATTTGG
>JAFDDW010000253.1:0-560 GCA_019310665.1 Deltaproteobacteria bacterium | reverse complement strand
GACACCGGAATAGCGGACGAGTTCTTTTTTAAAGGCCTGATAGGTTCTGATATCGATTTCTTCAAAATCGCAGACACCGCACTGGTTGCAATCCTCCAGGCGGCAATCGCCTGTTAATTTGTTTTCTAAAGCATTTTCCCATTCCTGACTTAGAAAGGATTTATCGACCCGGCTGTCGATATGGTCCCAGGGCAATGGTTCGTTGATCTCCCGCCGTCTGACGGTAAAAAACTCAGGATCAACACCGGTTTCGTCCATCGCTTCCTCCCAGGCCGGGTAATTAAACTGATCGCTCCAGCCATCAAACTTACATCCTTTATTATAGGCCGCAATCAGCAGGCGGCTCAGCCGTCGATCCCCCCGGGCCCAGAGACCTTCCAGCCAGCTGACCTCCGGATTTTGCCATTTGAACTGAATACCGGGCAACCGCAATTGATGATGTAGCCAGTTGATTTTTGACCTTGATTCTGCCAGTGAGAGTTGGCCGGCCCATTGGAAGGGGGTGTGAGCCTTAGGAATGAAGGTCGCGACACTGACGTTGATCTTCCCCCAGCGGCCCT
>JAFDDW010000252.1 GCA_019310665.1 Deltaproteobacteria bacterium | reverse complement strand
GTGGTTGTAAATATGGATTTATCCCATCATTCAACCAATAAACTATTCAACGAGGTCTGGAACTAAGGTTTTAGAAATGCATTCAGCAACAAACAGCGGGGTTCATTTTTTTCGCGTTCCTGCTGACAAGCCGGATGAAGAAGGCGAAATTGCAACCGTTGAGGAGCAGGCCCCGGAGCAATCACCTGAAGAGGAAGAATATATACTTTGCCGCCAGTGCCGCCAGGCGATTACCCGGCCGGTTGAACGCATTGTTATTCAGGGATCGCACCAGCATACGTTTGCCAATCCCCATGGGGTTGTATTTGAGATCGGATGCTTTAAGGATGTCACCGGTTGCGGGTATGCCGGGGCGGCTACCGATGAATTCAGCTGGTTTGCGGGCTACAGCTGGCGAATTTGTTTCTGCAGTATGTGCCTGACGCATCTGGGGTGGATGTTCAGTTCGCATGCCGGTGGTATTTTTCATGCACTCATACTTGATCGGATCATCCAACCGGACAAGTAGAACGAATCTATATCAAACTAATAAATTTTCTCACCGGTGGTATTGAGAAAATTATTTGAGTGCATCCGCCGCCTTTAGATACTGCTCACACTGAGCCTCCTTCTCCTTGTCCTTATCGGCTTTTTTCATACACTTTTGGTATTTGTCGATTAGTACGAGTCTTTCCTTATTGACGGCCTCTTCAGATTTGTACGCCTTATCTTGCGCGCTTGTGCAGGCTAATATCATCCCTGCAACGATAACGACCAAAAAAATCTTAACCAATTTCATAGCCCCTCCTTGTTTTTCGACTGTTTTCAAAAACCGAATTAAATATCTATTTTCGAAAGGAAATATATATAAAAGAAAGGCTATCAAGTCAAATAAAAAATGGTATATACTGGATAAGGCAAAAGGGTCAACAGCCCGTTGAAACCCTGATAGCCGACCGACATGACGGATGGCGGATTGGGGAAATGGAGAAGGCCCTTGAGGGTCAGGGCCTATCCTTGTGCCGGAGAATGACCGTGAACACTTTCTCAAGATCGCTAAAGAAGAAATCGCCGCATTGCACGAGGGAAACTATGCCCGTTACCGGCTCCGCCCCAGTGAATTCAAAGACTGGCAAAAACGAAAGATATAGTGGCCACCTACGTCAGACTTATCAAAGGTTTTCCAGCCGGCTGATATCCTGGGGCTCTGGATAGTATCACAGATTTAACAGCATCTATATTTTCTGGAAGTTTGTTTGATAGCTCTGCACGAGCATCCTCCTAAAGGTCAACTTGGTCAACAACGTTTGCCTTCTTTACCCTTCTTTAGTCCTAAGGGGGGTGATATCTTCACCTTCCGGCTGGCTATTTCAGAAATCATCAGGGTGAAAAAGTTGTCAACTTAATCCAACTGTGCTATATTTTGCTGCACAATCAATTAGGGGGAAAATCTTATGGAAAAAATTATTAATATTCATATTGAGAAGCTGCCCGAAGGCGTATATTTGGCAACTTCGGATGATGTTCAAGGACTAGTGGCCCAGGGACGAACAGCAACCGAAGCCCTTGAGATTGCCCGTGATGTCGCCCGCAAGCTGATCGAGGCAAAGGCGCAGCGCTCCGCCGGTGACTTAAACCTTACCGTGATTGCCGATTCATTTGACTATCCGTTGATTGTTAACGCCTGACATGGGACGCCTATCAGGTTTTAAATATCGCCAGATCGTGAAGCGTCTTAAGGCGTTCGGCTTTGTGTTTGACCGCCAAGCGACCGGAAGCCATGAGATCTGGTACAATGAGCAAACCAACCGCTATACCACCATCCCTAATCATCCCGGTGACATGCCCGAAGGAACATTGCGGGCTATTCTGAGACAAGCCGGTATCAAGCCGGAAAAGTTTTTAAGGTAGAAATGCTTTCTGTAAAAATGGTCCGGAACAGACGACGAATACCTTTTGGCTAGAATAACCGTGATTTTGTATAATTTCATTAATAGCATGTCAGACATATCAAAGGTTTTCCGACCGGCTGATATTATCACCTTTCTACCGACTATCTCAGGAATCGTCAGGGTGAAAATGTCGGTTATTTCACTATCCCGCCCCTTGCCATCAGCTCGAGCATCAAGCGGTTTCTTGGTTTGGATGTCCTGAAAATAATTTCGTCAACCGTTTCTTTTTCGATGATGTTCCAATTATAAGAAGGCTTTGCCCTGAAAAGCTTCTTCAACATTGGTGTGTCACAAGGATTCTGAAAATCCTGATCAATTCTGAAACTTTCATCGTCTACCTCCCTATGGTTTTAGGTTGATGGGAAAATGACCCCGACCCCTCTGCTTTAAAACACTGGTAAGAAAGATTCAATAAAGTCGTGTGCAAGAAGATTGGGGCCACGGAAGGTAGTATCTGCGGTATTTAGCCATTTAATCGGTTTATGACTGGCGTATGAAGTTTAGAATTTCAGGTAAATTAGGTTGGATTGAATTTTTGATATTAGCGAAGGGATAGCATCAATAAAGAAATCTCCTCAATTGGCACAAGGTGAGTGCGGGGAACCCACAAATCACAATCCTTACGTAAAATGTTTATTCGAAGCTTGAATTGCAAGTCTTTTCTATACTTCATTTCACAATATTCAATCCGATTATTGGGCATGAATATCCTTGCTGGGGCCGAAATGGACTTTAAAATTCTACTGATTAAGCTTTATTGATCGAAACTTACATTGTGAATTTGTAAGTGCAATCCAACCCTCAATTTAGGCGCAATGAATTGCGGATTGATAGCCGACATCCACACTTCAGGCTAAGTGTGGGTTTCGTATGGCTAATATACAATCTCGGAAAGTCACTTAGGCGGTGGAATTTTACCACCTGAGATATGAAAACGATATCCCAATAATCAGCAGGCACAGCGGGATAGTAATACGTTGGAGATAGCACAGGTTTTAGCAATACAAAAACGGCTGTGATGCATAGCGGAATAAATAATCTTAATCTTTATCTATGAGGTCATATCACAAGTTGTGGTATGGCTGCTGCTGTTGAAAAAACGACACATGATTATATTCGGCCGCGTTTCTTTTTTTTAATATTTTCTAATTTGTTTAAGAGCCTCCTGATGTTTTCTTGCTTCTCTTTTTCTCTCAATTTTTTCTGCGATTCAGTATAATATTGGTGTTTTTTTATAATTTTGAGGGTCCCTTTGTACCATTTTGCGTCATCACTGACATCTATGCCTCTTGCACGCCGTCCTTCCCTTAATTTTCCATCCAATTTGAAAAAATCTTCTCTGCCAAAGTGGTCGAGATCGGCATCACAAAGGATCTTTTCAATATGGGTTTTCGGTTCACGCGCAAGATCAGTTTGAAGTGGTATAGTTAAAGTGGACATTCCGAAAAGCATGTTATAAGAACCAGCTTCAAGGAGGTGTCCAATGACCCAAAAACGAAAGCACTATTCAAAACAATTCAAAATCGATGCGGTTAAACTGGTAACCGAACAAGGATACAATGTATCAGAAGCCGCGCGAAACCTTGGGATCCACCATAGCTCGCTTAGACGCTGGAAAAGGCAGCTTGAAACCGACGGCAACCAATCTTTTCCAGGCAAAGGGCATATGGCCTCTGACAAAGAGGAATTATACGGGCTGCGTAAAGAGAACAAGCGGCTGCGAATGGAGCGAGAAATCTTAAAAAAGGCAGCGGCCTTCTTTGCCAACGAGCCGAAATAAAATACGGCTTTATCCGGCAGCAACAGAAGGCCTATCCCGTAACCGTTTTGTGCCGTGTTATGGGAGTCAGCCGGAGTGGGTATTATAAATTCCTTAAAAGAGCGCATGAGAATAAAATGGATCCGGATTTTGAGTTAATTGCCAAGGTTCGTCAAATACATTCCGATACCAGGGGCAGCTACGGTTCACGACGAATCAGCAGCCAGCTTCGCGACGATGGCTACGATATTGGTCGATACCGTGCCCGGAACCTGATGAAAAAGGCCGGTGTATCGGTAAAACGTCGCAAGAAATTTAAAAGAACCACTGATAGTAATCACAAGCTGCCGATCGCTCCAAATCTTTTGAATCGTCAATTTGAAGTCGAGCGAGCCGATACGGTCTGGTGTACCGATATAACCTACTTATGGACCCTTCAAGGCTGGTTATATCTGGCGGTTGTCCTAGACTTGTACTCACGTAAAATAGTAGGCTGGGCTATGAGCAATCGCTTGACAGCGCCCCTGGTCAAGGAAGCCCTATCAATGGCTTACTGGCGCCGAAAGCCCGAAAAAGGTTTAATCCATCACTCCGATCGTGGGAGTCAATACGCCGGTGGCGATTACAAAAAACTGTTAGAACAATACGGCATGATTTGCAGCATGAGCCGAAAGGGCGATTGCTGGGACAATGCCGTGGTGGAAAGTTTTTTCCACTCCCTTAAAACCGAATGGATTGCAGATATCATTTACAAAACCAGAGACGAGGCCAGAAGTGATGTAATCAGGTATATCGAAATGTTTTATAATAGCCACCGTCTCCATTCGTTTTTGGGATACAAAAATCCAAATGCTTTTGAGAGTAATTTTCCTTTGGCAAAAGTCGCTTAACTGGGTGTCCGTTTTTACTTGACCAGATC
>JAFDDW010000251.1 GCA_019310665.1 Deltaproteobacteria bacterium | reverse complement strand
CGCGTGCCTTCGGCGGCCAAGGGGGCATCCACCAGAGCCAATCCGACAGACTCATTCAATGTAAAGCTGCGGCGGGCGATACACACATAACCCCGGATGGCATCATCCACGATTATGGATCCGTCCTTGGGCGCACGGGAGGAATTTGCCATTTTAAACCCCACCAGTTTCAAGCGCCCTTCCTGTTTTTCAGTCTGATTCAGCGCCACCGCGCCCACGGTTTTGGCCTCCGGCTTATGGCGGTTCCATAAAAATCCGAGACCGACATCATGCAGGGTGGTTCGCTGCTCGGATTCCGACCCGATAATGAGATGGCATTTTTCCATTCGCAAGACATTTTGGGCTTCCAGGCCGAAATTGCGGATACCGAATTCTTGGCCGGCTTCCGCCAGCACATCCCACAGGGCCGACATGTAAGATGACGGAACATGAAACTCGTAGGACAACTCGCCCACAAATCCAAGGCGCATGGATCTGACCGGTATGGTATTTTTAATCATAAATTCACGGTATCCGACATAGGGAAAGCCCTCATTGGACACATCCGCATCCGTGACTTTCTCAAGCACTTTGCGGGAGTTGGGCCCCGCCAGATTGATAACACCGAAGGCATCGGTCAGATTCACCATGTGATAATTCCAGCCGTCAAAACGGCTGTGATAACGAAACCATTCCACCGTGCTGCCGGCACGGCCGGTGGAGGTCGTAAAATAATAATCGTTCTCACCGCGTTTCGCCACCACGCCGTCATCGATGATGCAGCCGTCATCGGTACACATGGCGGAATATTTGACCTTGCCCTCTGAGATCCTGGACATATCACCGACATAAACCCGCTGCAGCGCCTTTAGTGCATCCGGACCCCAGATTCTGAACTTTCCCAAGGTCGATGCATCGAGCATGCCTACATTCGTGCGGACGTTTTCAATTTCTTCCCGGCAGCTGAAGTCCTGGGAGAAATACCGCACCCGTTGCCAGACACCAACGCGACGTATGACACCGCCGTCCTTAATCTGGGCCTCATGCATGGGGGTGCGCTTACACATATCGTGGTTGGTTCCGGCATAGGTAGCGATAAAAGTGGGCACCAGAGGCGCCCGAACCGTCGTCGGCTTGGCCAGGCCATCGGCGCCGCCATGATACTGGGCAACAAACAAGGGCAGGTTATGTCCGGGTATTCCTCCCTGTCCAGGTCCTGTTCCGGCGGCGGTAAAGCGCTTGATCAGTTCGGTGGCATCAAAACCCATTTCCAGGGCCTGTTCAACATTTTTAATGGTCGTGTCTTCATCAAAACAAATAAAGCTTTTCCGGCCCTTGACAGGCGCCTGGACCAGTTTGCAGCCCCTGGCAGGACCGGGCAGGTCATTCAGCCTTTCCCGGGTTTGCCGGATATCTTCTTCAACACCGGCGCCGCAATCAGCCGCCGCTGAGAGTCCTGCCAGATTGCCCGATGTTTCGATGGCAGCGTCATTATTTAAACCCAACAAGCGCCCGGCGGCATGCATTCCGGCCGGCAGTTTCGCCGGCAAAAAGAAACCTGTGTGAAGGTCGAAGGTAAATTGGGCATGGCCCAGGGAGAGCGCTCCGGTAACCGGTGTCATCCCGGCGGAAGCCACCAGCAGATCACAATCAAACTCCCGGCGGCGGGTGCCGGTAATGGTGCTCAGGGTTGCCCGGGTCACGCGTTTTTCGCCGTGGGCGGTCACGGCCACCCATCCGCGCAAAAACTCTATTTTTCTGGCCGCCAGCGCTGCCACCAGTTCAGGGTCCTGTCCGTCTTCCCGGATGTCGGCAACGCAGGAAATCTTGAGCCCTAAATTACTCAGATCCACAGCCGCTTCCAGGCCCAGATTGTGTCCGACACTGAAAACCGCATTCTCACCGGGCAGCACCCCATAGGTTCGTGCCAGTCGATGAGCGGTGTTAATCTGCATAACACCGGGCCGTTCGTTATTTTCAAAAAGCAGCGGACGCTCGATACACCCTGTGGCCACCACGACGCTTTGGGACCTGATTTCGATGTAACGCTCATCAAAATAGTCTGACTCACCGCCGACTTGAAAGGCGGTCACCAGATTGTTGTTGTATTCTCCCACCACCGCCGTATGACAAAATACGCGGATGTTGGGCGTTTCCTCAACGGTTTGGGCCAGTTCCCGGGCTCTTTCGAATAAAGGGCTGCCATGGCTGCTGGTTGCCGCACGGTAGTCAAAATATCCCCCCAGCCAGGGGCGGGATTCCAGAAGTATGACGCGCAGGCCTTGACCGGCAGCCGCCAGGGCTGCTGACATTCCGGCGGGTCCCCCGCCGATGACACAGACATCCGCCTGGGGATAAATTTCATCAAATTTGCCCCTCATCTCAAATTCGGGAGAAATCTTCCCGAGCCCGGCTGCCTTGCGCACCTGCTGTAAAGCCAGGGGCCAGATTTTGGCCGGCTTGTGCATGGTCCGGTAGTAAAACCCGGCCGGCATAGCCCAATCGAGCAGGTCCAGGACCCCCATAAGATCATTCTCGGCAGATCCTTTTACATTTTGGGTTTTTAAGGTCATGCCGTCCTTAAGAAGCGTTTTTTCCGTGCAAACGTTGGGGATGCCGTTGACTCCCATGCAGGTATTACTGCACTCACCATCCAAGCTGTATAACCCCCGGGGCCGGTGATATTTAAGGCTTCTTGAAAAAATACGCACGCCATTGGCATACAGGGCGGTTGCAATCGTGTCGCCACCGAATCCCCGGTACGATTTGCGATTGTGATGGAAAGATATTTTCTGCGCAGAATCGATCCGCAAGGTCGGCAGTTGGCTGAGCCGGTTCATTAGTTGGCCTCCGGTTTTTCTACTTCCAGATTGGTGGTCGTATCACGATAAGTGGTAAACCAGGCGCCGCAGCCGTCCCGGTGAAACCACCATTCCTTCTGGATACCGGCCACACATTTGTTCATATGGACATAATCGCACCAGGTTGCAGAACTGAGCACTTCTTCGTCAGGCCTGGGTCCCTTATCGACACCGCCATAGCGAAATTCATAACCGTTGCGTTTACCGCAAATCGGGCAGGTAAGTGTAGCTGCCATGCCTTTGTCTCCCTTTTTTTATAGTAATGACGAATGAAGAATGCCAAATGACGAATTGTGGAGGTCGCTTCGCTCCGTCTTTTTTATTTTAAAATCGACAGGATTCCTTAATTCGATCCGCCTTCGGCGGATCAATCGTCATTCGTCAATCGCCTAGTTGTCCGGACTATAGCTCATGAGAGCAGCCGTCTCCCCCATCAACCGGTGGTGCTCAAAGCGACGCAGGTTAAACGGTCTCAGCATATCGGGACAATTGCCGTTGGCCATATACTGGGCCATGTATTTTCCGGTGGCGTTGCAGGATTTAAAACCAAAGTAGCCCCAGCCGCAGTTCATATAATAGCCTTCAATGGTGTCATTGCCGTCCATGATGGGCGCCATGTCCGGCGTCATATCGGCCAGGCCGGCCCAGTGACGCATGAATTTAACCCCCCTGAGACACGGAAGCATTTCCGCAAGGGCCTGGGCCTGATGTTTGATGTAATAGCCCGTGGTCTGGGTGGTGTAATTGGGCCAGGGGTCCATGTGCGCACCGGTGGCGATCTCGCCTTTCAGGGTCTGATTTGCATAAACATGATAAGCACCGGATGAAATCACATGGTCTAATATCGGTTTTAACGGTTGCGTCACCATGGCCTGGATGGTCAAAACACTGATGGGCAGTTCGATTCCCAGCATTTCATGAGAAATGGCGGCGGAATATCCGCCGGCCGACAACAAAACTCGCGGGGTATTGATCTTTCCCTGTTCGGTATCCACCGATACGATTTTGCCGTTTTCGACCCCGATACCGGTTACGGCTGTTTGCTGATGGATATGCACCCCATGTTTGGCAGCGCCCTTGGCCAAACCCCAGACCACCGCATCATGGCGCAGGATACCGCCCGGGGGGTGATACATGGCGCCCAAAATCGGATAGGTGATGTCCGGGGATATGTTGAGAGCCGGCATCATCTCCTTGCATTGCTTGGCATCAATCAGATGACTTTCAACCCCGTGAAACTGAGCCGTGGCTATGCTCATACGCGCTGAATTCATTGCGGCTTCACTGTGCAGCAGGTTAAGATTTCCGCAATTAAAAAACATCAGGTTGTAATCAAGTTCTTTGGTCAGGATGGGCCAGAGTTCAAGTCCCTCTTTATAGAGAGGAACATTTTGTTGGGTCCTTTGATTGGCACGAACAATGGCGGTGTTCCGGCCGGCACCTCCATAACCGATGAAGCGTTTTTCAAGAACCGCCACATCGGTCATCCCATGATCCCGGGCCAGAAAATAAGCAGTGGCTAAACCATGCAGCCCGCCGCCGATAATAACCGCATCATAACTGGACTTGAGTCGGGGCTTTGGGCCCCACAGAGGTTTATATTTTCCTAACATAGATACTTCCTTTTTAGATTGGAACCTTCAGGTTTTGTGATCAATGATCTTTGCAGCTGTCTATAATCTGCACCGGTCTATAAATGGTTTCAGGTTTCAGGTGTCAGTAGATTCGTCACAACTTATTCGAATGAAACAAATCATGTCAAGGAAAAAAT
>JAFDDW010000250.1 GCA_019310665.1 Deltaproteobacteria bacterium | reverse complement strand
AAAAAAATCGTTAAACGGATGTTCCCGCCCCCGGGGACCCCGCTGAAAATGCCGGAAAACGGGACCACCGCCTTTGATGGTTTTAACGGTGCGGATGTTGACGACGGCCGGACCTGCCATTTCAGCCAATTTGGCAAAATCACCAGGCGTGGAGTAAATATCCGTCGATTTTGCAAATGCCGATGAATTTAAATCCAACCCCGCAGCAATTGAAAAACCGCCGGTGAGTGCTAAAATAATGATAATGATGAGATTTCCGCATCGATCATTGCTGGCTATATTAGCTATAACAATCTAAAATAACAAATAAATTGATATCTTGACAAGGTTAGATTCATACATAATTTCATAAAAGACCGCCACCGGGCCGGCGGCCTGATGTCCATATTACCATATATAATAATTATGTTTTTCAACATTTCTACACCAAATTAAAATAGAACCCATTTTTTTTCTCGGGTTTGAGTCTTGACACCCGGTCGTATTTCATTTATAGGCTTTGGCCCGATGACATCGAGCAGAGAGCAAGGCGCATAGGGCAAAGCGTTAGAATTATCTGATATATCCGATTTAGCGCCCATTACACTATGCTCCATGCGCTATGCTCTTTGCGGCTATAGCATCGAGCATCCAGTATAGAGAGGAGACGAACATGATCCAGGTCGAAAATTTGACCAAATATTATAGTGACTTATGTGCGGTGGCTCAAATCAACATGGAAATCCAAAAAGGGGAGATTCTGGGACTTCTGGGGCCCAACGGCGCCGGCAAGACCACCACCTTGCGTATGCTGACCGGTTTTTTGCGGCCAAGCTCCGGCAGTGTGAATATCCTGAATCAAAACATTGAGGAGCACCCCCTGGAAATAAAGAAAATTCTGGGATACCTTCCTGAATCCGCTCCCCTGTATCACGATATGCTGGTCTACGATTATCTGAACTATGTGGCCGATATCCGGGGAATCGAAAAAGGCCGTAAACTGGATCGAATCCGCCAGCTGGCCGACCTGTGCGGTATAAATGAAGTTATGCACCAACCCATCAATGAGCTGTCAAAAGGATACAAGCAACGGGTGGGTCTGGCCCATGCCATGATGAACGATCCGGAAATCCTGGTCCTGGACGAGCCTACCTCGGGGCTGGACCCCAATCAAATCGTTGAAATCCGACAGATTATCAAACAAATCGGCAAAGAAAAAACCATTATCCTTTCCACCCATATTTTAAGCGAAGCCGAAGCCACCTGCGACCGGGTGGTGATAATCAACCGCGGCAAAATTGTTGCCGACGGCAGCACTGACAGTTTGAAAGAAATGGCCGGTGATAAAAAATTTATCCATCTAACCCTGCTTAACGCAGATTTTAAGTCCGTGGATACGAAACTATCCAACATAGAGGGCATCACAGGCGTCAGACGAATTGCAGAAACCGACACCCAACTGGATGTATGCGTCGACTGCCGATCTTCCTTTGATCTGAGGGCCGCCATTTATCAGGAAATTAAGCCAACCGATTGGGTTGTGCTCGATTTTCATCAGAAGACCCAAACCCTGGAAACCATTTTCCGGGAACTTACTATGGAGAGTGCATAATGCGCCAGGCCGTCCATATTTTTAAAAAAGAATTCAAGTCTTATTTTGTTTCTCCCATTGCCTACATTGTGATTGCTATTTTTCTATTGGTCACCGGCTGGTTTTTTTTCGCTACTTTTTTTCTTGTCGGCCAGGCCAATTTGAGAAATTTTTTCTCAATGTTACCGGTCATCTTCTCGTTCGTCATTCCGGCCATCACCATGCGCCTGGTATCTGAGGAGTTGAACATCGGCTCCTATGAAATCCTGCTGACCATGCCGGTGACCGTCACCGACGTTGTCGTGGGAAAATTTCTTGCGGCGCTGGCATTCGTCGTCGCCTTGCTGATACCGACTTTCGCCTACCCGGTTACGGTAGCGGCGCTCGGCCAGCTTGACTGGGGACCGGTGGTGGGCGGCTACACCGGTGCCGTCCTTCTAGGGGCCGCCTTTACTGCGGTTGGACTGTTTGCCTCAGCCCTGACCCGCAACCAGATCATCGCCTTTATTGTCGCCATGGCGGTGTGCTTCATTCTGACGCTGATCGACAAAATGCTGTTTTTTCTTCCGCGATCACTGCTGGGAATTCTGACCTATCTGGGCGCAGATTTCCATTTTCAAAACATATCAAAGGGAATTATCGACTCTCGGGACATTGTCTACTTTTTGAGTGTCTGTTTTCTCGGTTTGTATGCCGCCTATCTGGCTTTGCGGGCGAAATACTGATCAAAAATTAGTAACAAAAAAATACGCATGAGCATATCGATAAACGACGTCTTGATTTGTAACAAACTAAGGAGAAAAATATGGCTTCTGGGAAAAAATCAGGCCAATATTTAAAATTTATCATCTACCTCGTGGTTGTCGTGCTGGCAAACATTGCCGGGATCACGCTGTTTTTCAGAGCGGATTTGACGGCCAATAAAATTTACTCCATTTCCAAGGCCAGTAAAGAGGTCGTTGCGACATTATCCGAACCATTGAGCATCAAGGTTTTTTTTACCAAAGATCTCCCGCCGCCTTACAATAATACTGAGCGCTATCTGCATGATCTTTTCGATGAGTACGCCATCTATGCCAGCAAATTTTTCAATTATCGATTTTATAATGTCAGCGCCGAAGAAGGCGAATTAACCGCTAAGGCCCGGGAAAACCAGAAGATTGCCAACAACTACGGTATCCATTCCATTCAGATTC
Source organism: Deltaproteobacteria bacterium (assembly GCA_019310665.1). Lineage (GTDB taxonomy): Bacteria > Desulfobacterota > Desulfobacteria > Desulfobacterales > JAFDCJ01 > JAFDCJ01. Next base: position 2,102 of record JAFDDW010000250.1, on the reverse strand, counting down.
AGGTCATCGATAATGACCAGGTTAAATTTCAAAAAGCCTACATGGGGCTGGCCCTGATTCATGGGGATCTGATCGAGCAAATTCCAACGATCACTTCCACCGAGGGCCTGGAGTATACTCTGACCACCGCCATTAAAAAAATGAACAACAAAATCAGTGCATTACTAAGCTTGCCCGATAAAATAAAAATCAAGTTGTTTCTGTCATCCTCTCTGGAAATCGTCGCACCGCAAATGGGGGTCAGAAATCTTACCGGAATTCCCGCTGAGATAGAAAATATCGTCAAAAAGCTGAATCAGAAAAATTACGGTAAACTGGAATTCGAGTTTATAAATCCGACCCCGGATCAGGACCTCGCAGCAATCTCAAAGGAATACAATATTATGATGCTTTCCTGGCCGGCGCTTGCCAAGGGCATCGCACCGGGCAACGGCGTCATCGGCCTGGTTATGGAATACGGGGAGAACTCGTTGACCGTGCCCTTGATGCAGGTCATCCGACTGCCGATTATCGGAACCCAGTACAAATTAGCCCAAACCGGCGAGATAGAAGAAAGCATTAACAGCAATGTCGAGCGACTTATCGACATCAATGAGGATCTGGGGTATCTGGCCGATCACGGGACCTTGAATCTTGCCGCCCCCCCTCCCAGTGCTCCGGGCCGTCCGCCGGCTGAGGCGCCGGCCAGCAACTTTCGCAGGCTGGTGTCCCAAAATTACACCTTGAAAAATATCTCTCTGAAGGATCAAAATATACCGGAAAGCTTGAATTGTCTGATCATTGCACGACCGACGGAGAAATTTTCCGACTACGCACTGTTTCAAATCGATCAGTTTCTTATGCAGGGCAAGAGTCTGGCCCTGGTGCTGGATCGCTTTAAGGAGGTTAGCCCCGCCGGCCAACAAGGCATGAATCTGGGCCAGACACCCGTTTTTCTCCCCCTGGATACCGGGCTTGAAAAATTGCTTTCACACTACGGCATCCGCATTCAAAAATCTTTTATCATGGACGAAAACTGCTATCGCCAGGAATTGCCGGCCCAGTTTGGCGGCGGCGAACGGGCCATTTACTTTGCACCACTGATTAAAGACCGCTTCATCAACAACGATTTGGATTTTATGAAAAATATCAAACGACTGGTGGCGTTAAAGATTTCGCCCCTGGAGTTGATTCCAGAACGCATCAGCCAGAACTCTTTGAAATCCCACCGGCTGTTTGCTTCATCGAAAAAGTCCTGGCAAATGCGCGATCGCATCAATCTGAACCCCATGTTCATCAAGCCGCCTGAATCAACCGAGGAAATGCAGAGCTACCCGCTGGCCTATATCGTCGAAGGCGAGTTCCCGAGCTACTTTGCCGGCAAACCCTTGCCGCTAAGGGAAATTAAAGATGAGAAAGAATCCCCAGAAAAACCCCAGGCTGAGGCCTCTAAATCCCCAACTGATATTGATCTGTCACAGATCGAACGCCAAGGGCAGTTTCTGGCCCGGGGCAAACCCGGAAAAATCTTTGTGATGGCCTCGGCCGACATGCTGAGAGACAACCTATTGGACGCCGGCGGCCAAGGGTCCAATGCCACATTCATATTAAATACGATTGATTATTTGAACGGACGGGAAGATGTTGCGGTGATGCGTGCCAAAGTGCAGCGTTTCAATCCTTTAGAGGATACCCAGGCCGGCACCAAAGCATTTGTTAAAGCACTGAATATTGCGGGTCTGCCGGTATTGGTCGTCATTTTCGGACTCGGTGTCTGGTTCCGGCGACATTCCCGCAAAAAACAAATTCAGATGATGTTTCATAAGTAAGAAATGGGTTCAGAGGTTGAGCGGTTCAGGTTCACGAGAACTTCAGGTCTTTAATGCCTTCTTTGTCCTTAACCCTGAACGTTGAACCCTGAACCTGTGAACGGTTACAGAAAAACATAGAAATCAACGGAAATTAGAAATGAAAGTGAAAAAAGAATACATCATACTGGCCCTTGTAATCATCGCCTTGTCTGCCTATCTGGTGATGCGCTCCTCGGACCGCACCCAATACCAGTTACCGGATATCCTGCAGGCAGCAGCCAAAGAGATCTCCAGGCTGCAAATTACCAGAGG
>JAFDDW010000249.1 GCA_019310665.1 Deltaproteobacteria bacterium | reverse complement strand
CCATTGAACACCGGACCGCGCTTTGAGGTCATTGTAGGGCGCCATCCGGTGTTTGGGGGAATCGTGGAACTGGATGTACTCATTCCAGCTGTCTTCGATGTAGGTTTCCTCGGACCAGGGAAACTGTTTCTCGTATCCCATTCGGCGGGCCACCTCGATGATCTGCCAGGTGTTGCTCATGCAATCTCCCGGCATGGGAACGATCTGCTCGTTGTGCTGGGTGCGTCTTTCCGAGTTTCCGAAAAATCCTTCCCTTTCGATCCACAGGGCAGACGGCAGTACCACATCGGCGATATCATAGGTGGGTGTGGGATATATTTCGGATACGACCACAAAGCGCCCTTCTTTTTCGGCCCCGTTGCGGTAGCGGCTTAAATTGGGCATGGTAACCATGGGATTGGTTACCTGGATCCACATGAACCGGATATCCCCCCGGTCCAGGGCCCGGAACATTTCCACGGTATGGTAGGTAGGTTTGGGATCGATGTTTTCCACCGGCACATCCCAGATCTTGGCGGCCATCTTGCGAGCCCCTTCCTTCATGACGACCCCGTGGGGAAGCTTGTGGGTCAGGGTGCCCACTTCGCGCACAGTGCCGCAGGCACTGGGCTGACCGGTCAACGAGAACGGACTGTTGCCGGGGGAAGAGATCTTGCCCACCAGCAGATGGCAGTTATAGACCAGGTTGTTGATCCAGGTGCCCCGGGTGTGCTGGTTCATCCCCATACACCAGAAGGAGGTCACCTTTTTGTCCGGGTCGCCGTAAAGAGAGGCCAGATATCTGATGTCTTTGGCGGAAACACCTGAGATTTTTTCGACCTTCTCGGGGGTGTAATCCTCTAAAAATGTCTTGTATGCTTCCAGATCGACGGTTTCGGCTTTATCTTTAAACTTGAAGTGGTCTTCGGTGCCGTAACCGATATTGGTTTTGCCTTTATGAAAGGAAACGTGCTTGTTGACGAAATCCCAGTTGACCCAGTCATTGCGAAAAATTTCATAACAAATGGCGTTGGCCACGGCCAAATCCGTCTGGGGCTTGAAGAGGATCGATTTGTCTGCGGCCTGGCTGGTGCGGGTGGTGCGGGTGGCAAAATCAATGATTTTTACATGGCCCTTGCTCTTGCGGTTGGCGAGCATTCTTGAGAAGAGCACCGGGTGCATTTCAGCCATATTATTGCCCCAGGTAATGAAGACATCGGCATGATCCATGTCGTCATAGCAGCCCATGGGCTCGTCCAGGCCGAAGCTGGTTAAAAATCCCGTTACCGCGCTGGCCATGCAAAGGCGGGCATTGGCTTCCAGGTTGTTGGTGCCGATACAGCCTTTGAACAGCTTGGAAGCGACATAGCCGTCGGTAATCGACCATTGGCCGGATCCGTACATGGCGACGGCGTCTTTTCCGTGGCTCTTGATGATTTCCTGCATTTTGCCGGCCACCAGGTCGAGGGCTTCATTCAACGGCGTCTCCACCAGTTTGCCGTTTTTGCGAACCAGGGCCTTGGTTACCCTGTCCTTGCCATAAAGGATCTGGACGGAATGGTAGCCTTTCACGCAGCACAGTCCCTTGTTGACGGTGCAGTTGGGATCGCCTTTGACCGCCACAGCGCGCTCGCCGGATACACCGACCAGAAGGCCGCATCCCGTGCCGCAAAAGCGGCAGGCCGTTTTTTTCCATAGCATACCGCCTGCAGATTGATCCAGGGTCTTCCATGCGCTGAAACTGATTCCCGGAAACAGGGTCGCTGCAGCCGCAGCGGCGCTGTTTAAAGCCAGGGTTTTAATGAATAATCGTCTGGTGATACTCATGTGTCACTCCTTTTCTAAAGACACGGTTTACGGGTCCACATGACCGAAGGTCATGCCTAAAGATTCTAATGAATTCAATTTATTGAGTTTTTTCTGCAAGGCCTTCTCCTTGTCCTCGTCCGGCGTGTCGGTTACCAGGATCAGGATTTCTTCATTATCGGCCGGTGTGGCCTCACAGTAGTCCAGGGCCGCAAGATCCTTGAGCAGTTGTTCCTTTGCGCCCCGTTTCGGATAGGCCAGATAGCTGAAAACAGGCATTGATTGACCCAAATAGCGATTTTTAGAATGGATTTACGGCGGTTGTTAATTCCTATCAAGGAAGTATGATTTATTATTTGACTTACGTCAAAAATTCATATCAAATTTGTAGGAAATAAGAAAGGGGTAAAATGCGTATTTATTAATCAGGAAGAATGTATTTTGAAGCTTTGAAACAACTTATAATTTTGTAAATTCAAGGGAGGGTTGAAGAATATCATTGACAATATCGTAATACGATATTATATATCGATATCGTTTAACGATAAAGAAAGGATTGGCCATGATTCGTAATCTTGAACTGGCTTTTATCAAGCTACACATCCTCTATCATGCTAATATTGAAGAAATTTTCGGTGTTGGTATGATGGAGGAATTGGAGCGCCACGGATACACCATAGGCCCGGGAACTCTTTATCCGATCCTGGCCAAAATGGAAAAAGGGAGGCTTTTATCTTGTGAAGCGCGGACCGTAAATCGCAAGCAGCGCAAATATTATCACATCACCGTGGCAGGGGGATCCGTATTGAATGAAATGAAACATAAAATTATGGAATTGTATAAAGAGATCATAGTGAAACAATGAGCTATATTATTATCTGCACCGTGGCTTTGCTGGTTTCCGGATTTACGTTGTTTTCCGGTTTTGGTCTGGGAACTCTGCTGATGCCGGCCTTTGCCCTGTTTTTTCCGGTGGAGGTAGCCGTGGCGGCCACGGCCATCGTTCATCTGGCCAACAATATTTTCAAAGTGGTTCTGGTGGGACGCCAGGCAGATTTCAAAGTGGTGGCCAAATTTGCCCTGCCGGCAGCAGTGGCCGCCATGCTGGGGGCGCTGATCTTGAATCTTCTGGCAACCGTACCGCCCATGGCCGAATACACGCTGGCGGGCCGCACCTGCGTGATTACGCCGGTCAAACTTGTCATTGCCACATTGATTCTGGGGTTTGCCGTTTTGGAGGTTGCCCCCGGCTTCGAGAAAGTATCATTTGATCCCAAATACATTCCGGTAGGCGGGCTTCTGTCCGGATTTTTCGGTGGGCTATCCGGCCACCAGGGCGCTTTGAGGACCGCCTTTATGATTCGACTTGGCCTGCCAAAAGAGGTTTTTATCGGCTCCATGGTGGTTTCGGCCGTGGCGGTGGATGTCTCGCGACTCCTGATCTACGGCAGTACCTTCTTTGAAAGGGATTTTGCGATTCTGCGGCAAGGGGGCGGCATAGGGCTGGTCGTTGCAGGATCGCTGGCAGCGTTTCTGGGCGCGTTTATCGGTTCGCGGCTACTAAAAAAAGTGACCATGCGAGGCATACAAACAGCGGTAGGCATCATGCTGTTTTTGCTGTCGATAGCCCTGGGTGCCGGGCTGATTTAAAGCTAAATACCCCTATTGTGCACGTGATTGATAGAATGTTAAGAGACGCCAAAGATAGGAAGGCCTCTGCCACCGCACAAGGAGAATAGACTTTTGGAGAATCATGGCATTTGACTTTTTGACCATGGCGACCGATAATATAGATATGGTTGTCACACATCATAGAGAAAAACTTATAAATGCAATCATTTATTTTGCCAACCACACCAAATACTGCGGCAAAACAAAGTTGCTCAAGCTTCTGTATTTTTTGGACTTTTCCCACTTTAAGCAGACGGGTAAGTCTGTAACGGGATTGGACTATTTTGCCTGGGAGATGGGACCGGTACCAAAGGATCTATTTGAAGAACTTACCGACAACATGAAGTCGGATATGAGAGCTTCCATTCACGATTTGTCGGCAGGAGAAGGTTTTCAGCAGATCCGGCCTAAAAAGAAGTTCGACAGCCAGTATTTTTCTAAAAAAGAGATAAAGCTGCTGGAGGAAATCGCCTTTATTTTCGAAGATGCTAAGGCCGACGCCATGATCGAGTCCACCCATCTTAAAAACGAACCATGGGACAGAACCCTTAAGGAGAAGGGCGAGTTTAATAAAATCGATTACATGCTGGCAATCGACAGCGATATCGTCAGCATGCCTTATGATGAGGCTAAGGAACGGGTGCAAGAACGCTCAGAGATGTACAAGATATTTGGAGCGCGCTAATTGCAAGCGCGGGGAGCTATCTATCATCACAGGCAGCTGGTCTTTCACAACGGCTTCACCGGGAAAAAATATCTCATCCTTTTAAACACTCCAGGTAAAAAAGAGCCCTATCTTTTCGTAAAAACCACTTCACAAAAAAAAGACAAACCCTCAACTACCGGCTGTATCAAAGAGCGCAGCCTGTTCTTTATCCCGGCGGGCAGGATCTTCTTTCCCAAGGACACCTGGATTCAACTTTATGAACTGTAACGTATAAATCAGCCCAGATACAATTTCAGCAGCAGGTTGACCGCCAACAGTGCAAACAGGGCCGGAAGGAGCATGGCCCGGATTTGTGAATGGGTATCCGGCAGCAAATCTTTAAGAGCCATAAAGCCGCGGCTTATCCCCAAATAAAGCCCGGCCAGTAGAATAAGGCCTTGAATTACCAGGATCCAATCCGGTATGAGGGCTTTAAAATGAGTATCGGCGGTTCCCAAAACGTCC
>JAFDDW010000248.1 GCA_019310665.1 Deltaproteobacteria bacterium | reverse complement strand
TTCCGAGGGTAAGTTCTGCCAAACCAAAAGCTAATTTTACACCAAGGCCATCAGTCTCTGAAAAATTTCTTTCTGAAATGCTCTTCAATCGATTACAAAAATGTTGAGCTTCATCAAAAATAGTTTGCGGCATGAGGAGAGCATATGTTTGTTGATCGTATTGATGCAGGATATCCCAATTCCGGATCTCTTCGGAAATAACTTCTCCCAGGGAATGAAGAATTCGATCTTTTGCTGACTTGCCGGAACCGGCTCCGGCTTCTTCTAAGTTTAACTTCACAAAACAAAGAGTCAAGTTTGTGCAACAGCTTCGCGCCCGCTGGATTTCCGTATCCAAAATTTTTAAAAAGCTTAATCTGGAACACAACTCCGTGGCATCATCCTGCACCTTTATTTCAGCAAAACATTCGGTCAGGTTCTCGAGGCGATCGCATATAATCCCCATAAGATTCAAGAAAAATTGATGGGCCGTGGGAGGGTATAACCACTGCAGTCGTTTAATCATCTTCCAATTAATCTGCAAAAGTTCAACGGGCTTGGTGGCGATAACTGCCGCAGATCGCGGCACGGAACGTAAAAACCCCATCTCACCCAACACATCCCCGGTTTTTAGTTGGTTGATCAGCACCCGGTTTGCGGGTTTTTGATCCGATCCTTCATTACTGATTGGATCAAAAACGTCCATGGTACCGGCAATAATTGTATACATGCAATCGCTGGGGTCCCCCTTGTGGAACAGAATTTCGCCGGCTCCAATTTTTCTCAGCGATCCTGCCATGAGGATATAATGAATCTGGCTGCGTGATAACCCTTTGAAAAGAGGAATTCCCTTCCCGGGTTCTTTGCCGAGTTTCAACCGCACCAGATCCCAAAGAGTCACCAGTTCAACATGCTGCATCAAGGTTGGCAGCAGAATCAGGTCTCCGACCAGGGCCGACAGCGAGGTAATCACCATCATTACGCCGAAAATGGCCGTTGGTTTGAAACTGGAAAATAATAAGATGGAAAAGCCCAGGCAAATGGTTATTGTCGTAAAGATGATCGGCCGCCCCACATGGTGCAGGGTATCCCGGATGGCCCGTTTTTCATCAAGGTCTTTTTTAAATTCCCGGTTATACCGGACCAAATAATGGATAGTGTCGTCAACCGCCAGTCCAATAGCAATACTGGCAATAAGAATAGTTACCATGGAAAGCTCGATACCGAACCACCCCATGATTCCAAAATTAATAATAATTGGAAACAGATTGGGAATGATGGCGATGAATCCCACTTTGATCGACAAAAACAGGATGAACATGATTCCGAAAACCAGAATCATGGTGATAGAAAGGCTTTTGATTTGTCCGATGGTAAGCTTACGACTACTGGCCGCGATCACCATTGCGAGTCCGGTCACCTCCCACTGTAAATCCTTTGAAAAGTTTTGGTTAACAAATGCCAGCGTCTTATCGCGAAGTTGAAGAAACTTGTGGGAGCTTGAAATATGGGTCAACAGGAGAATGTTCGTTTTTGAAAAGTCCGGGCTCATGAACCAGGTGAGCATGTCTTGGCCCAGTATGGTCGTATAATTATTAAATAGCATCCGCACTTCAAATGCCTCTTCGGGGAGTCTGTAGTACTCCGGCTCGAATCGGTTGAGAACATAATTGACCAGCTTGAGATAGTCAGCAAAAGACACGATTTTATCGACGCCGGGCAGTGTGCCGAGAAATTCCTGGAGACGGACAATATCCGCCAGGTGTTCAGGATTTTCGAAGTAGTCCGCCTCCGGTTTCCCCATAACCACATTGACGGGGAAGCTGCCGGACAAATCCTGGTAGATATCGTTAAAGTTGCGTTTTACCGGCGTGTCCTCTTTTAAATATTCAACCGGATTGGTCTCAACCCGAATGCGAAAAACACCGATCAGGCATATAACCGTCACCACTCCGATAAGCGGCATCACGATTTTCTGATGATTTAAGTTCAGGTCAACTATTTTATCGATAAAACGGCCAAATAACGATTGGCGGTCGATACTCTGATGCTGTCCTTTTCCGGGTAAAGGCAAAAACGATAAGGCCGCCGGAAGAAATGTCAAAACAATAACCAGAAAACTGATCATTCCAAAACACGAAAAAACAGCAAACTCCTGAATGGCGGTAATCCGATTGATCAGAAGAGATCCGAGACCGATGATAGTCGTCAAAACCGCCAGGAAGGTTGGCAGAGCAATGTTTGAAAAAGTCTTGATTGTCGCATTTATCGGCGAATCAGCTTCTTTTAAGCACACCAGATACTCAGAGACGATATGCAGACAGTAGGCTGTCCCAACGGCGATGAGAAAAACCGGAACAATCATGGTCAGCATTGAAAGCGGTATATGGAGATAGGCCATCAGACCAAATGTCCAGACCAGGGCCAGTCCCACGCAGGTAAGGGGAATGAAAATGTACTGAGGCTTGCGAAACAACAAGAAGAGAATAATGGTAATCAGCAGGCAGGTAATCGGCGGTAAGCGGAAAAAATCTTTTTTGGTAAACCGGGCCAGAGCGTCGGACACAAGCGGCATACCGGTCTGATAAAGCACAAGGTCCCCGTCCCCTGGCGCCCCGGTGATCATCTGTCTTACACTCCGGATCACTGCTTCAGGATCGGCATCGTTTGTCAGAACAAGTGTCAGGGCGGTGGTTTTACGGTCGCTTGAAATGAGGTTTTTGCGAAAAAGGTCTACCTGGGATATAACTCTATAAAATTTTTCCATGCTCCAATTCCCGGAGACATCTATCGCTTTTTTTATACCGGCAAGGCTGATAACCCGTTTGACCCCCTCGATGGCCGCGGCCGTTTCGGCCAACTGCTCAATCTTGCGAAATGTGAGAGGGTCAAACACGTTGCTGCTTTTGATGACAACCCTGATAATCTCATCGGAGCCAAACAGTTTTTTGAAGTCATCATATTGGACGGTCTCGGGAAGATCTTCGATTTGGAGATCATAAATAGAGGTTTTAAAAGAGAGATTCGGAAGCTGCCATGCAAAAAAAGAGGTGACGGCCGCTACCATAAAAATGACCGGTAAAGGTCGGCGAAGTATCAGTTCCAGCATTTTTCTGAAAGAAAGACGCATGGATCCCTCTTTTTTCGTAAACTTCCGTTACCTTTTAGTGATTAAAAATGAAAATCAGCAACAAAGAGGATATCGAATATAATTTATACCTATCAGATAGTGCCTTACGGTACAACTTCAAATCCTTTTGAATCATAATCCACCAACGTGCCGTCGTTTTGCTCAACCACAATAAGACCTTCAACACCATCAAGCCGATCAATCAGTTCCAGACCTTTCTCCACGCCCATCACCATCACCGCCGTTGCAAGCCCATCAGCCATAGAGCAGGTACCGGTGATAATCGAAACACTCACCACCCCGTTTGAAACCGGAAAACCGGTTCGGGGATCAATCACATGGGAATAACGAACCCCGTCGACCTCGAAAAAATTGCGATAATCACCGCTGGTTGCAAACCCCTGGTTACGCAGTTCGACAACCTTATATACTTTTTCAAAGGCGGCATCCGACCGGGGCAGATTGATCCCGATTCGCCACTGCCGGCCATCCTTTCTGTGCCCGGCGGCATAAACTTCCCCCCCGATTTCAATCAGGTAATTTTCAAAACCCTTTTTACGAACTAGCGCGGAAACCTGATCCACGCCGTAGCCTTTGGCGATTGCAGCGAGGTCAACGGTGACGGCCGCTCGATTTTTCACTAAAAATCCGGTATCCAGGACCTCGATACTCTCAAAACCGATATCCGGCAAAAGGGCTGTAATTTGAATTTTTTCAGGGACCTTATTCCGGTGGCCGCTTTGGCCAAAGCCCCAGAGATTTACCAGCGGGTTGACCGTACCGTCCCAAGCACCTCCGGACAACCGGTAAATGGTTTGGCCCGTTTTCATGACCTCAAAAAAATCATGGGAAATTTTAAATTTTTTGCCTGCCTGCTTGAATTGATTAAAACGGCTGATCTCGCTGTCCTTTTGATAAGTGGACAGGCTGTGGTTAATCTCCACCAGCCGCTGATCAATCTTTTCTTTTAACCCTGATACGCTTTGAAAAAATCCGGTGATCACCCGGACATGATAGGTCGTCCCCATGGTGCGCCCCTGGATCAGGTGTTCCTGCTTCGCCTCGCATCCTGAGGATAGAAAGGTTAAGGCAACTGCTATCGTTATAATTTGAATGTACTTGCTCATATTATTGCATTCGGCTGCAGCGGGCATAGCGCATGGCGCATGGCGCATAGGGTTTAGGGCAGGGCACTGCGTGCAGAGTGCAAATAGCAACATAATATCAACATTTTAGGGATTTTCTAAAATTTGTTATTTGCCTGCAAAGCTTGTCAAGATCATCTAAATTCTCTTCTAACTCTTTCAGATTTATCAATTTACGCCTTTCAAGAATGATCATTATGTTTGCATTCTCAAATGTGGATCTACGCGCGATATTCAGAAAATTTTTAAACTCTTTTTTTGAAACTGAGCCAGAACCCTCAGCTATATTATTTGACATGGACATACCAGCGGCCCTCAATTGCTCAGCGAATCTAAATAATCTCTTTTTATCAAGTTCGTCGGCTATATCAAAT
>JAFDDW010000247.1 GCA_019310665.1 Deltaproteobacteria bacterium | reverse complement strand
GCATTTTTCTTAATTTACCTGATTAAATGACGCAGCTCTTGGTAATCTTGGTTGCTTGACCTGACAAGGCTATTGAGGTATATACAATACTTATTTGCGCTCATTTTTATAACCGCACGGAGTTCTACTGCTCTGTAAACCCACGTTTCGTGGGGATTCAACATTTTTAAGAAAGCGATGGGAACCATGACTGAATTTGTTAAGGTGATATACAATGATGAGGAGTTCCAGCTTCCGTTAGTCGTCGGCACGGAGGGTGAAAAGGCTATAGACATATCCAGGCTCCGGCAGGAGACCGGTTTGATTACCCTTGATACCGGATACGCAAATACCGGAAGTTGTACCAGCAGCATTACGTTCATGGACGGCGAAAAGGGAATTTTGCGCTACCGGGGGATCCCGGTGGAGCAACTGGCTGAGCATTCTTCATTTATGGAAACCTCCTATCTTCTCGTAAGCGGAAGGCTGCCCACCCGGCAGGAACTGACCGAGTTTTCGGTGCTGCTCAATGACCATTCCCTGGTGCACGAAGATATGCGTGCCTTTTATGAGAACTTTCCCCGTTCTTCCCACCCCATGGGCATTCTTTCATCCATGGCCAATGCCGTAAAAAGCTTTTATCCGGAACTACAGAATCTGGAAGAAGAAATAAATATGACGGTTACCCGTCTGCTTTCCAAAATCCGGACCATGGCTGCCATGTCCTATAAAATTTCACGGGGCCACAAGGTCGTCTATCCCCGACCCGATCTAACCTATGGCGCCAATTTTATGAATATGATGTTCGACTCACCGGTCAGGCCTTTTGAAATCGATGATGACGTTGTTAAAGCCCTAAATGTGTTCTGGATCTTGCATGCCGACCATGAGCAGAACTGCTCGACCTCCGCCGTCCGCATGGTCGGCAGCGCCAAAGTTAATTTATACGCTGCCATTTCAGCCGGAATTGCGGCTCTGTGGGGCCCGCTGCACGGAGGCGCCAATCAAGCCGTCATCGAGATGCTCAGCGATATTGCCGCCAATAAAAACATGGATCGCGCCATCGAAAGGGCCAAAGACAAAAATGATTCCTTCAGATTGATGGGCTTTGGTCACCGGGTTTACAAGACCTTCGATCTCCGCATGAAAATCATGAAAAAGATGTGCGATACCCTGCTTGAGAAGTTGAACATTTCAGATCCGCTGCTGGACATTGCCGTTGAACTGGAACAGATTGCCTTAAAAGATGATTATTTTATCGAACACAATCTTTACCCCAACGTGGATTTTTACAGCGGAATCGTCATGCGGGCCATCGGCATACCCACCAATATGTTCACCGTGATGTTTGCCATTGGCAGGCTTCCGGGCTGGATTGCGCAGTGGAAAGAAAGTCAGGATGATCCCAACTGGAAACTTTGCCGTCCCCGCCAGATCTACACCGGCCCGGCCGAAACTGAATACGTCCCCATTGGTAAAAGATAAATGCCTAAATTGCCTAAAGTGCCAAAATTGCCTAAAATTAATGTATTCTGTCCATTGTATAATTACGAAATGTGAACAGAAATGCCTTAAGTTAGGCCCTCACGTTACCGATATATATTCATGTTAAATTCTTTAATTTTGGAACTCTGTTTAATTAAAATAGACGCCGTGAAACGGCGCCTCCATTTTAGGCACTTTAGGCAATTTAGTGCATTTTAGGCATTCTTTTTATTATGCTCATCATTCCTCTGACAGAAAAAATCAGCTGGCGCAATCCTCCCATCGTAACCATTGGTATCATTTTATTAAATTGTCTGGTGTTCTTCATATTCCAGACAGGTGATACTAAAAAGCACTATGAAGTCTCAGAATACTATTTTGCATCGGGGCTGGCGAGGATTGAAGTCCCAAAATACATTGCCTACCGCGAAGGTGGCCTTCAGCACGCTGCGGATTCATTTAATACAGAAAATATCGATGACGATACGCTGGTACAATATTATCTGAAAATGGAACAGGATGCTTCCTTTCTCGACAGGCTCAGCAATGATGAGATCATTACGCCGGCCCATTCGCAATACGCCAAATGGAAGGTTTTGAGAAACGAATATGAATCCAAGCGATCCCGGATCGTTTCTTTCAAATACGGCTTTCGGCCTGCTCACAAATCGGTTTTAACGAGTTTCACTTACATGTTCCTGCACGGTGGCTTTGGCCATCTGTTTGGCAACATGCTATTTTTATGGATTGTCGGCTGCATGCTCGAGATGGGGCTGGGCCGCATCAATTATATTGGCTTGTATATTATCGGCGGGCTGATTGCTGTGTGGGGATTTTGGCTGGTTTATATGGACAGCACCCTACCGCTGGTGGGAGCTTCCGGAGCCATTGCAGGGTTGATGGGGGCCTTCGCGGTGCTGTTCAATAAGAAAAAGGTGAAGATCTTCTACTCGCTGGGCTTTTATTTCAACTATTTGAGGATTCCGGCCATCATTCTTCTGCCGATCTGGATCGGAAATGAATTTTATCAGCTTTTCTCCGGTGGTGACAGCCATGTGGCTTACGCAGCCCACATCGGTGGCTTAATGGGCGGTGCTGTGTTTGGTTTTATTTGCATGAAATTTTCTCTGGGGTTCAATGAAGATGTGATTAAAGAATCCCCCATAGAGGAGATCCCCCCTTTAATGGAAAAAGCCCTAAAGCACATCGCCGAACTGGATTTGCAAACCGGGCGCCTGTTGCTCAAACAGGTGCTTGCCAAAGATCCTGAAAATATTGATGCCTTGATCCACCTTTTCCATGTTGACAAGCTGGATCCTGAAGATGAAAAATTTCACGAAACAGCCAAAAAGCTGATATTTCAACTCAGCCGCAGTTACCACACCTACGAAAAGGCCCATAGCATTTACCAGGAATACATCAGCCATACGAGCCATGCCCGCTTTTCTCCCCAGCTGTATGTTCAACTCAGCGCCATGTTTGCCGCTTCCGGGCACGTGGAAAATGCGGTAAAGATTTTGACCCTGCTGATAAAAAAGGTCCCGGAATTCCCGGGAATCCCAGGCGCCCTGCTAAAGCTTGCCCGGGCTTACCGTCAAAATGGAATGACAACCAAAGGAGCAAAGTGCCTGCGGCTGATCTGCCACAAATACCCGGAATCAAACGAGGCTCAGGCAGCCAGAGAGTCTCTTCAGAACTAGTCCGATGTTCGATGTTCATCTTTAAAAGAACCCTGTATGGCATAAATGCAACCTGTGAATGGTTACAAAACCACTTATACCGCAATTCCGTATTTCGGAACATAACTATGGAAAGCGGTAAATTTGTACGCGCGATTACAAATAATACCGTATTTGCTGTGCGGTGTTTGTATCCCAACATACAAAGAGTGGAGTGTTGACTGCCGCCAGAGCACGGTATCCTGCCAAACATGCACTTTTAGAAATTCGTCACAGTTGACTTTTGCAGAGGATTCATTTATTGGACACTGGGTACTGGTTGCTGGTAACTGGTTACTGGTCACTGGTTGCTGGTCACTCGTAGCTGGAAAATCAATGGTAGAAGGTGGAAGGTGGAAGGTTGAGGGCGTAAGGCGCAAGGTTCAGGGCTAAAAGCACAGGGCCTAAAGGAAAGGTATAAGGCTCACGGCGCAAGGCTTAAGGCTCAAGGCGCAAGGTGAATCCTGGTCTTTTTCGTGCTCGTCCTCGGGATTCGAAATTTTTCGAGGACGAGGGACTAGAACGACGACGAAGGCGGGACCTGCCGCTCCGAAGTAAGCACGAAAGCGGATTATCTGTTGTTTCGCTACGCCATGCTCCATGCTCCATGCGCTGTGCCTTGTGATATTGGCTAGTTTGAGTCCTAAAATAAAGAGCTAGTAAGCCTATTATATTAATATTTAACAACTTGGATGCCCTATCATGTGTGAAGAGATATTGCCCAACCTGTTTCGGTTAAAAATTCCACTGCCCGACAGTCCCCTGAAATATCTCAATTCTTATGTGATCAAGGGGCCTGATAGAAATTTGATTATCGACACCGGTTTGAATCGCCGGGAGTGCCTGGAGGCCATGCAGGCCGGTTTGGGCACCCTTGGTATTGATCTTAAGGCCTCTGATATTTTTATCACCCATCTGCATGCCGATCATTTCGGTCTAGTAGCCAAACTAGCAACCGATACCAGCCATGTTTATTTCAGCCGACCGGAAAAAGAACTCATAGAATCATGGGAAGGCTTCGGCCCCATGATTGCCTACGCCGGTCAAAACGGCTTTCCTGAAGATGAGCTGCAAGCGGCCCTGGACAAACATCCGGGTGCCAAATTCGGTTCGGAATGGATACCGGAAATGAAGCTGCTCGAAGATGGCGATGAGATTCGCATCGGGGATTATGAATTTAGATGCGTCGTAACTCCAGGCCATACCATGGGCCATATCTGCCTGTACGAGCCCGATAAAAAAATCCTGGTTGCCGGCGATCATATTTTAATCGACATCACCCCCAACATTCAATGTTGGTCGGATACCCAGAATCCCCTGAAGCACTATCTGGCCAGCCTGGAAAAAGTATACAGTTTGAAGGTCGATCTGACCCTGCCCGGACACCGGCGTCTCATAGAGAATCATCAGACCAGGATCGAGGAACTAAAGCGCCATCATGCCGATCGGTTAACCGAGGTTTTAAGCAT
>JAFDDW010000246.1 GCA_019310665.1 Deltaproteobacteria bacterium | reverse complement strand
ATGCCAAAAAATTTCTTGCCACTAAAAACAACAATTTCAGAACTAAGATACTAAATTGAGCGGTTCAATGTTCCGGGTTGAAAGACCCCAGACAGCACGTATCAAAGGGATCGTGTCCTCATCTGGTTATAGATCCGTTTCACCCAATGGGGCATGATGGTTATTATATCTACCTGATATTAATCACTTTATTGTCATTCCCGCGAAGGCGGGAATCCAGATAAATGGGATAATTCGACTTTTTACGAAACCGTCAATATTCAATTTCGAGGGTCTGTTGCAATCTTAACCCGATTCCGATATGAATCACTGATGGTTTCTGTATATTTGGATGAACCAAACATGGCCGGCGATCCAGCCAAGGACACCGCCTTTTCGCTGGCCCATATTTCCGATCCGCATATATCCTGTATTGGCGATATCCGGGTCGGGCAACTATTGAATAAACGTCTATTCGGCTATTTGAAATGGAGACTGCATCGCAGAGCCGAGCATCGCGACAGCATACTTTCTGCTCTGCAGGATGACCTTTCCCATTCGAACCCCGATCACATTGCCGTCACCGGCGATTTGACCCACCTGAGTCTGCCGGCCGAGTTTCGCAAATCCCGCCAATGGCTGGAATCATTGGGAACCCCTGCCAGGGTTACCGTCATTCCCGGCAACCACGATACCTATGTTAAGACTGTCTGGCAGCAGACTCTGGCCCACTGGACCGATTACATGGTCTCGGATGAGACCGATCAAGATAACGATTCCGCGACAAACTTTGAAAGCATATTTCCCAGTTTGCGTGTCCGGGGCCGCATCGCCCTGATCGGTGTCTGCACGGCACACCCGACTGCACCGCATCTGGCGGTGGGCCGCATCGGTGATATCCAGCTGCAAAAGCTGGAAACCCTCCTGGCCAGTACCGCTAAACGGCATCTGTTTCGGGTGTTGATGATCCACCATCCGCCGGCACCCGGTATTGTCAGCTGGCGCAAACGGCTCACCGATGCCGCCGCTTTGCGAGCGCTGCTGGCACGTTACGGAGCGGAACTGGTCCTGCACGGCCATGCGCATAAAATCGATCAATGTTATCTTAAGATCCCCGGTGGCAGGATTCCGGTCATGGGGGTACCGTCGGCGTCGGCCCTGGGTCGCACGCCGCAACGCCGTGCCCGCTATTATACCTATTACATCACACCCGGAGCCTCCGACTGGCGCTTACGACTTGCGGGTCGCGTTTATTCGCCTGATGAAAATCGGTTTATACCGGAGCATGAGCACCAATTATAGGACCCGCCGCAGTTGCCAAAACGCAATACCGGAGATGAGTACCACCGGTGTCATCGCCGTAATAACCGGGGGAAGGCTCAGCAACAACCCCAGATGCACGGTAAGCTGATCTGCAAAATACAGCGCGATCCCCACAAAAGAACCGATGACTATCCGCTTTCCGGCAGTGACACTGCGGATTGATCCGAAAATAAAAGGCAGCGACAGCAACATCATCGCCCCGGTGGTCAGTGGCCCACTTAACTTGCGCCATAAGGCCAGAGCATAGCGATCTGCATTTTGTCCGCTTTCCCGCAACGCCTTGATATATCTGTGCAAATCAGAGGAGGACATGCTGCTGGCCGGGAGTTTCAGGATGTCGACCTGATCCGAGCTTAAAAACGAGTCCAGTGCCAGGCTTTCAATTTGTTTTGTCGCAATCCCCTGATCGCTAAAAGTTTTTAAGGTAATTTCCCGGAGCACCCATTGATTGTTATCCTGAATGTTGGCCTCCCGGGCATGGGTAAACTGCTTTAATCGCCCCTCGGCATCCGTTTCGAAAATATCGATATCGGTGGCGACACCACCATAAAGGGTCTTGCCGACGTGGATGTAGGAAAGACCCCGGCGGACCCAGAAGCCCTGTTTCGTCACGGTAACACCGGTGTCGGAAAGCGCCATGGCGCGCCGGGTACGGGCCAGTTCGTCCATGGGTGGCACAACCAGCTCCGCCAGCATCAGGGTGGCCAGCATCAATATCGATCCGGTGGCCAAAACCGACACGCATATCCGTCGGGTGGACACGCCACCGGCCTGCATGGCGAGCAGCTCATGGTGATCGGCCAGCAAACCCAGCGCGATAATGCCACCAAGCAAGGTGCTGATAGGCATCAAATCAAGCATGCGCCGGGGCAGCGTCAGGCAGACGGAAATGATCACATCTGTGAGCGTAGAGGTTCCCTTTCCAATGTCATCCAGCTGGGACATCAACTCAAAGAAACTGAAAAGCACCAGCAATATACAGATAATCAGTCCAAAGCTCTTTAAAAAGCGGCTGCCGATGTAACGATCAAGTACTTTCATTGCTTTATCTTTGCCGCCAGCGGAACACCAGCGGCGGCTGCCACAACAGCAGCAACAGCAAACCGGCCAGCAGCAACTGGATCCACCATATTCCCGGGAGGGTGTCGAGGACCCCCCGCTCGACCCATTTTTTGATAATAGCACTAAGGTTGTAGTAAAAAGCAAAAATCACCACCGCGGTCATCACTTTGGCGTATTTACCCCGCCGGGGAGATGAACGGCTCAGGGGTACACCGATCAACGCCAACAGTATCGTCGCCAGTGGTGTGGACAGGCGCCACTGGAATTCAGCAATCTCCTCGCTATCGTCCGAATGGACGAGTGCACTGGTTGGGGCTGCTTTGATCCGGTATTTGAGCTGGATGTTACCAGTGGGTTCCAGGGGCATGGCGGATTGCTCAAATTGTATGATCCGTCCCTTTTCCCCCAACCGGGAGAATTCATACAAGTGACCATCGGTGAATACGATGATTTGTTTGCCGGTTGTTGGTGCCGCATACTGCCTGGCCTTCTGCGCATAAATAACCTGCAGGTCATCGCCTCGTTCGGTTTGAATGAAGACCCGCCGGGCGCTATCCTTCTGCTGGTCGACCCTATCAGCAAAAATTACCCGCTTACCGTCATCAATTTCGTAAAAAGTTCCGCCTTTCATTCGCGTAAGATCAAAATTAGCTTTAGCCTCGGCCTTTAACCAGAAAAACTGACTGTAGGCCCAGGGACGGACATAAAGCGACAGGCAGGCAACGATCACCGCAATTGCCAGCGATACAAAAAACACGGGCCGCAGCACGCGCGCCTTGCTCACGCCACAGGCAGCCAGGGCGGTCATCTCCGAATCTTTGTACATCCGTCCAAGGGCAACCACCACGGATAGATACAGGGTGGTCGGCAGCAATACCTCCAGAGCGATGGCAATTTTGAGCAAAATGAAAAAAATGACCGTTGTACCGGGCAGTTGACCGCTAACGGCATCCGCCAGATAGCGGGATGCGGTGTAACATCCAAAAATGAAAATCAGGACGACGCATATTGTCACCGTGGGTTTTATAATTTCCCGCATTATGTAACGGTCGATAATCACGGTTTCCCCCATTTAAAAAAGCGTTCTTTCGCACTATGAGCTCAGAACGCTTCATCGGATTTGCGACAATATTTTTATTTAGGTTGTGAGGTTAACCTCAGTAATCCGACAGCCGTCTTCATCGGCCCCGTCTTTGCGGCTTCCATCACAGGCAGAGACAACGTCTTCAGCCAATTTGAGATCTGCGGGATAATCGACTTCACACCACTGCAGCCCCTTGATTGTACAGGTCCATACCGGCATCGATTGGGCCATTTCATCAATCACCGACAGATACCATTTGGTCTGCGAGGAGGGATCCCGCAACGCCTTTTCCAGGGCGTTACGAAACAACATCGGGCCCTGGTCACGAAACAGGATCATCCCGATGGCCTCCGCATCAACTTGATCCGGCAAAAGGTCCTTCCCGATTCTGACCAGTCGTCCACCATCCAGTTCGACTTTCATATCGTCTTCGTCATACTGGCTTTTCTGGCTCACGACCACCGTCACCGGGTTGGTGTCCGAATCAAGTAAACGTTTCAAAACGGCTGCTTCAAACAGGGTGTCGCCATTGAGCAAAACAAAGTCCGAGCTCATCTCATCATGTCCCGCCCAGCAGCTGACCAGATTGTCCGACACGGCGTAGGCCGCATTGTAAATGGTTTTTACCCGGTTCGAACCATAGCGCCGACGTAAAATTTTTTCGACTTTATCTGCGCGATATCCCAAAATAGCCGTCACCCGGTCGATCCCACATTTGGCGAGTTCATCAACTTGCCATTCAATCATGGTACGACCCCGGACAGGGAGGATACATTTCGGGCAATCAGAAGTCATCGGCAGTAAACGCTTGCCCTGCCCGGCACTTAAAATTACAGCCTTCATAGCGTAAAGACCTCGTAATGAACTTTAAAAATGAGTCAATTTTTTGGACACTATTTATATTTATTAACGCCCAATGATACGTACTGTCTGGGGTTTTTCAACCCGGAACGTTGAACTTTGAACCACTCAACCTATGTCTTAATACGTCACACAATAAAAGCAAGCGGTTTTTGTTTTGAATGCGCTCAAGAGGTTCAAGGCTAGCCAGACTCAAAATCCTCGATTCTTTTTAGTAATCAGCGACCACCAGCAGAGTTGGGGGTATGAGGATGGCCCCTGAAAGGGGCCGGGGCCACCTCTGCTGGTGGTCGCTGATTTATATCAATTCATAAGCCGCCGGCATCGATCAGATTTGCACCCTTGATACATG
>JAFDDW010000245.1 GCA_019310665.1 Deltaproteobacteria bacterium | reverse complement strand
AGAAATTGTCCCAAGCCTTTGGCGGGGAGGTCTGGATAGAGCCGATTGCCAAAAGCGTACTCAGCTAGACTCACTTCTTCCTTTAAAGTGATGGTTTGAATTTAATTTCTACCCAACTTGGAATTACCTGACTTTGCGGTATTCATAATAAGATCTGAAATCTGCGGTATTGGCATAAACCAGTTCCGGGACCAGGTGCCCGTAAGCCTCTTCAGGATCCGAGGCCCCAAATTTAATGTCACCATTTGTATTGGCGTACAAACCTGCCACTTTTTTCTTTCTGGCCGTGGAATTGGTCCACAGGATGACACCGCTGTCGGTCTCCCAGATTTTGGTGATACTGGCCGTGGAATTGGTCCACAGGATGACACCGCTGTCGGTCTCCCAGATTTTGGTGATAAGGGATGCCTCGACAACAGCGCCGGCCTGCATTGACTGCCATGTCGAAGACAGGCGAACATGGGGTTTGGGATCGGTGGCGCTAAACTGACCGAATATTAAGGCATCGACATGATAGGCGCCACCGATGGATTTGATGGCTTCCAGGTCCAGTTCTTTTCGACTGACGTGTGCCAGGACATGCTCCTTGCTCCCCAGTTCCAGAAACCGCACCCCCGGTTGGGCCGACTGAACGGTTTGGATATAATTTTGGGTTAGGTATTCGCATAAATCACTTTTGGCGGCGCTGGAAAAGTCGATGACGCCAATGGCTTTATAGGTTTTAAGATCGATTCGCGGCGGGACCAGAATTTTTTGCGTATGCGAGCATGCAAAAAGAATTGGCAAGCATATCATAAGGATAGCTGCTATACTTTTCCAGCTTGATTTTCTGGATGGATGACAGTTCAATATCTTGCTTTTGGTCATTGGAATCTCCCTGATTTGACGAATTTTTTACGGCTCTGATGTGCGGTCTTTTTATTATCAGCGATAATAATATCGGCTCGAATGTGAAAAACCTTGAAATATTTTAGACAGTCAGATCGGATACCTTGCAAAATTGGATTTGATTTTCTACAGTTGATTGGTTTTGAGATGACCTGAAAAGGAGAATGTGGACATGGTTCAAGTGATTGCCACCATCGAGTTGAAGCCCGGCTGCCGGGACGATTTTTTACCCGTTTTGAATGAAAACGAACCAATCGATCAACTGCCGGGCTATTGTAATCCTGGGGGGGATGGCGGGAAGGTTATCGGCGGTAAACCAGCCGGCATCACGAATCTCGGTGGTGTCGGTTTTAATTTCACTGCCGGCATAGTCCGCTAAAAATGCCACCATTAACGAATTCGGAAACGGCCAGGGCTGACTTGCAAAGTATCTGATATTATTTACGGATATTCCAACCTCCTCTTTAATTTCCCTCGCGACGCATTCTTCCAGGTTTTCTCCCGGTTCCACAAATCCGGCCAGCACGCTGTAATATCCGGATTTAAAACGGATATTGTTGGCAAGCAGGATTGTATTGTTTTTGATCACCGCCACAATAATGGCCGGCGAGACGCGGGGATAATTGACCAGGTTGCATCGGGGGCATACTTTGGCGCGTTCATTCTGCCCGTCTTCGGTGGGTCTGCCGCATTTTCCGCAAAACTGGTGGTTGCGGTTCCAGTCTACCAATTGATTCGCCTGACCGGCGATCCAGACCAGTTCCTCTTCCAGTTGGCCGAAAAAAAGCTCCCGCAGACCTTTGAGCGCAAAACCATCTAACACATCGTTATTATTATTTAATTCTGCGGCATGGCAGGGGGTTCCATCCAGCGATCCTAAATATTGTTTGCGGATCAGTGAAGGTTTAAATTTTTCTAAATCGCATAATCGGGGGACTATATAACCATTGGGGCCTGTTTTGATCAGAAGTCGATCCTGATGAAAAACAAACCACAAAGCCTCGTGTGATTTTTTTGACGGCAGTATGAAATTAGGTGTAAAGGGCATCGGTCGCTAATAATTAAACGTTTCGAAATTTCTATAACTTGCTTTTAGATCTCAGTTGTCTCTGCTGAGGCAGGTTTCTCTTCCTCTTTTGCTTTTTCAGCAAACAGCTCAAACCGCCGGGCTTCGGTTCCGTTGCTCTGGGCGGTATATATCTGGCTGATTTTTTGATAATAATCCGCCTTATTTCCCGGGACTTCCCTCACCAGGGAAAGGTAGAGCTCTAAAACCTCGCTGGTATTGAGCCCCGATGCAAAACTGAGATCGGCATACTTTTGTTTGATATAAGGATCGATCCGCGAGTGACAGCTGTGACACTGGCCCATGATGTCCTGGTATATATTGCGGGCGTTGGCCATCTCATTTAAAGCCTCATGGGTTTTGGCCAGGGCACGGGCAATGGTTTCATTCCAGTCGTAGGTTTTTAAAAAATCTCGATAAAAGGCCTTGGCTTCTTTGTACTTTTCGGCGTGAAAAAGGGTCTCGCCAAACAGCACAAAACCGGCAACCGATTCTGCCAGTTGCCGGGGTAAGGTGGCAAGCAGTGATTCGGCCCGGTCAAAGGCTTTCGTTTCCCAGTAAATCTCACACAAAAGCTGGTAGGCCGGCAGTACATCCGGATGGTGTTGCAGAAACGTTTCCAGCAATCCGCGGGCATCGTCGTATTGCTCCAGGTTCAGGCAGGCAGTTGCCAGTTCGAGCGGGATGTAGCCCTGGGCATCGGAATTTTCTTCCAGGGCCTGGTATAAAGACTCGGTCGCCGATTCAAAATCCCCCTGATTTAGGGCCAGATAGCCTTTCTTAAAGGCGTTTCCGTAACCCGTGTAGGCTTTTTGGACCTCATCAGGCAGCGTGCCGATTAGGGCCGCAAAATATTCGTCATCCGGTTCACCATCAACCGGTTCGTCTTCCTGGGCCTCTTCCTGATCTGCGATTTCGACTTCCGGATACGCGTCCTGAATCCCTTCGAGTGCCCGGGCTTCAAGCTTGCGCTTTTGGTTTTCGAGATCGCTTATTAGATCCGGGTCTTCGGTGAGTTCCAGTGCCAGTTGAATATACTGAAGGGCATCCTCATGGTAGCCGGCTTCTATCATGCCTGCGGCCGTTTTTTTGTGCTGTAAAACCAGGGTTTCCCGGCTGCTGTGGATTTTTTCCCGGAGACTCTGACGGAAGCCGTCATCCCAGGGCGCTGTTTTCTCCAGCCTTTCCAGGGCGCGCTCGTATTCCCCGATGGCCTTACCGTGGGCGCCGGCTTCAACTAATTTATCCCCCTTTAATTCATAATCTTCGGGGTCCTTGCTTGAAAAAATGTTTAGTAATCCCATTGGTTTCGATACAGGTGTAAAAGATATTTATGGTTTTGAAAATAGCTTCGGTTCATCTAACGCCCGGGGATGATAATGTTCGAGTCCGGTTTTTGAATTTGTGATTGTTCCTGTTCCTGGTATTTTTTGACCTCTTCAATGAGCCGGTCCATGGCTTCCTGCATGGCCTCGGGAAATTTTTTAATTGCCTGCGCCAGTTCCTTGGCACCAATGACATTTTGAATCGGCAAGGGGCCGTTGGGGGTCATGATGCTGGTGTGCCCGACGAAAACAGGTTTGCGGCTTTTATCTTCCGAGCCGTCCGCTTTTACCGGTGTGAGACGTTTGACGGTTCCTATTTTCAGATCGGTAAATGATTCTTCGATATAAAGGTTTGATCGATCGATATTAAATTCTTCCATATTTTGCTGTTCATCTGCCATGGAATATTATCTCCTTCAGATTTGGTAGAATAGTTTATCGCATTGGATGTCTATTTTATCAATTTCGTTGGCGAACTTAACAGATCAACCTGAAGAACGCAACCGTATAGGGGTTAGTTATATGGTTCTTCACATAAAAGAGTGCAAGTTATTTACCACGGGAGTCGAATTTTATCGGTCACCCTTTAAATTTTAGGCATTTGTTGAGCGAAACTTTACGCTGGATAAACTGCATGGTAAATTTTATGCACACGTTTCTGAGAGGAGTCTCCGGGGGTGGTCATTGACTTGGCTGCTAATGAGGCTTAGTCTTTTTACTGAATAGATACCTGAATTGTGTACGTATTCTTACCGACAGTGAATAAGATTGTATATTGGTGATCTATCCGAAGCGAAGTTTGCTGGTAAAAATTCAGGTGATAACTTCAAACCCGTACCGAGGTGGCTATGGAAAAATTCAAAAAAATTACCCGCCGGGATTTTATGGCAGCTGCCGGGGGAACCCTGGTATCCATCGGGTTGCCGGGTGTGTTCGTAAAGCTGATGGATTCCGAGAACCGTGCCCTTGCGGCTGAACTTCGGCCCGACGGACGACCGCGAATCCCTCCCGGCCAGCATGCGGTCAAAGAATTGCCAAATATGGGCGGTACCCGGGGATCCAAAGTCGCATCCGACTGGCGCCTTGAGATCAGCGGTGAAGTTGAAAATCCCCGCATCTTAAAATATCCCGACCTGATGGAACTAAAGCAGGTTGATCTGACGTGTGATGTTCATTGTGTGACGGGCTGGACCCTGCTGGATTCCCGCTGGCGCGGTATTCCTATGTCGACCGTCATGGATCTGGTCAGGGTCAAAGAAAGCGCCCGTTTTGTCATTTTTGAGGCCGCGGGTGATTATTCAAGCAACATCCCGCTGAGCGAAGCCCGCAGGGATAATGTGATTCTGGCTCACGGTTATTCCGGTCGCGATCTTCCCCAGGCCCATGGTGCGCCATTGCGCGGTCTGGTGCCGGATCGGTATTTTTATAAAAGTGTCAAATGGATCCAGGCGATCCGGTTTGCCTCTGTTGACGAGCCGGGCTATTATGAAAACTCGGGGTATAGTAATAGTGCGGATCCGTGGAAGGAAGAACGCTTCGATTAGAAGGTTCTTCACATGAAAGAGTGCCGTCATTTTAATCCAGGAGACGAATTATATCGGTCATTTTCTAACCGTTGACTCCTGCGGACGAGTTTGCCGATGGTCAGGCCCTGGACGATGATGGAAAACACCACAATCATATAAGTAATGGCCAGGATAACCTCGCGATTCTTGCCCGGCGGCAGCGACAGGGC
>JAFDDW010000244.1 GCA_019310665.1 Deltaproteobacteria bacterium | reverse complement strand
CAAAATGTTCTATAATTTTTTCAGCTCCTTGAACTACCGCGATCTGGAACCCTTTGTTATCGACGAAAACCTGAAGGCCAATCATCTGTATGCGGACGTTACCGGAGGCAAAAAAGTCTCCCCCCAGAAACTGGGACAATTGCTGGGGGTCGATGCCGTCATCTATGGTGAAGTTATCAGCCTGGGGAAAATATACGCAGTGGTATATTCCGACAATCAGGCCGGATTAAAAGCCAGAATGGTGCGCTGTTCAAATGCTAAACCGGTGTGGGAATTGGAGCACACCATCCATATAGAAGAGGGCGATATCCCGCTGAGCCCGATCGGGTTGGCTGCAACCGTTTTTATGACGGCACTCAGCCATAAACAGGCAACCCACATGAAAGCCGCTTCCGAGCTGTGCATGCAGATGATTGCCACAATGCCGAACCCACCCGGGGTCAGTGAGCCGTCGCCCAAAATTCAGGCCCTGGTGCATAACGGCGCCGGCAAACTCCTTCAACCGGGGGACTCTATCAAGGTCGCAATGATCGGGGACAAAAACCAGGTCGCCAGCTGGAGCATTCCCCCGTTGATTGAAAATCTGCCGATGAAAGAAAAAAAACCGGGAGTCTACATCGGGGCCTATCGCATCAAAGCCCACGATCGACTGGCTCACGGAAGGATGGTGGGCATTCTCAGATCCAAAAAAGGCGTCGGCAGCCAGTGGATGGATACCCTGGGTCCGGTGAGGATCGGAAAGCCCACCGTGCTGCCTCCGGTGATTGCCAATGATTATGTGTTGACTATTGAAAAAAGTCCTTACCTGGTTACCGGCGCGTTGGTGGTCAAACCCGGTGTCACCCTCACCATGAATGCGGGGACCGTGATCTGGTTTCGCAGCCTGGGTTTGATTGTAAAAGGAGAACTGCAAATTTTAGGTACCCGGGACGATCCGGTCCGTATGTCGAGTCTGGGGACGTCCAGTTGGAAGGGAATTTTCCTGGACCGCAGCCACAGCAAAAATACAATCAGCTACTGTACCATATCAGATGCCGAATTTGGCTTCAGAGCCTCTAATTCGACGGTTTCCATCCAAAACAGCCAGTTCCAGGACAATGTCTGGGGCATCGTGATGGAGGAAAGCCGCGCTGAAATCTCCGGCAGTCTCATTCGAACATCCGCAAAATCAGGGATAGCAGCTCGCAAGACACAACTACTGGTCAGGGATTCAGTTATTACTGAGAACAGCACCGGCGGGATTCTGCTGGAGAGCAGCAAAGCCCGAATCGAGCAGAATAATATTTTGAATAACGGTGGCTGGGAAATTAAAGTGCTCGACAAAACCGGTAGTGTAAAAGCGGCAAAAAATTGGTGGGGAAACGAGGGCCCGGCCCAAAAGGAAATCATCGGCCCGGTGGCTTTTCAACCCGCTTTGAAGGCACCCATCGAATTCAGTGTGATCGAGTTCTAGGTCATTCGAAATTCCTTCTGCAGCCACGTCTCCAGGTCGTCCAACACCCTCCCTTTTTGATCTTCCGGCGCATTATAAATCTCATGATACATGTCGTCATAGACATGCAGTGTCTTGTCCTGGAGGGTCAACTTTTCAAAAAAATGCTTCGAAGAATCGGCATTCACCAGATAATCCTCACCGGCCACCTGCATTAATACAGGCACGTTCAAGGCTGAAGCCTGCTGGTTCACGGATTCCATGGCCGCTAATAACTCGGTGAAAAACCGCGCGCTGACGCGGTCATGCACCAGGGGATCGTTTTTATAGGCGCTGACAACATTTTCGTCCCGACTGATTTTGGTGGCGTCCAGTCCACTGCCCATCGTCATACCCGGCCAGACATAGGACATAAAAGATCCTAAAACCTTTTTAGCCGCGGGAATTTCAATTACCATTCCCAGGCATGGAGATGAGGCCACCACCCCGTCAATAAGCTCCGGATAGTGCTGGGCAAAATATAGCGCAATTAACCCACCCATGCTGTGACCCAGCAGAAAACATGGCATCTCGCCGGGCATATCTTTTTTTGCCAATTCAACCGTTAAACGAAGATCGGTAAGATATTGTACAAAATTCAGAACGTGCCCGCGCTTGCCGCCACTCTGGCCGTGTCCCCGGTGGTCAGGCGCCCAGACACTGAAGCCTTTTGGAAGTACACGCTCAATAACATTGCCGTACCGGCCGGAGTGCTCCCCCACGCCATGGGAAAGCACCATGCGAGCCCGTTCCGATTCCGCCTGGTATTGTCGATAAAAGATTTTAATCCCGTCGGGACTCACAAATTCGCCTGTTGTTTCGGGTAATGCTGCCATAAGTCACCTCCAAATAAGTTAAATATAGTGCTTCGAGCACTGCTTTATAAAATCCCAAATCACAAGCACCAAATTCCAAATAAATCTCAAACTACAAGCAACAAATTCCAATATTCAATGACCAAAACAAGCTTTTGAATTTCGAATTTCGGTCATTGTTATTTGTTTGATATTTGGGATTTGTTATTTGGAAATTCCATTGGTTCCTTACATCCGGTCGAATATTTTTAGAAAGGCTGCCGATTTTTTTTCGTCGCCCAGAGCTTTGTAACAGAGCGCTGCAAAACGAGCGGCTTCTTTTACATCCTGAAATTCAAGAAAGCGGGATAATGCTTCGTCCCATTGCTCCAGGTTCATAAGATTGACTCCCATACAGATGTTGAGCCGGGCATCATCGCAAAAATGGGCCAATCCCCGGGATAGGATGTCGATGGATTCCCGACTGGCGCCCCGTTTCTGGTATAAAACCCCGAGCCCCAGGTACGCTTCGGCATTGGGAGCATAAATTAAAGCGCGTTGATACAATTTGACGGCGATGGTGTCTTTATTTTTTATCTCCTCGATACGCGAATAATCCCCATAATCAAAGGTCATGGCCAACCGTGAAAAGAATTTGGAGTGTAGCGGGTAGAGGTCTTCTTTGTCAATCAGGTCCACAGCGTCAACGAACCCGGACAGGCTATTATAAAAGTGGGATCGAAGTATTTGCCCGAAGGTCAATATCAATTCCCGGGTCAAATCCGGATCGGTCTCAAAATACATAACGTCTTCGATTCGATTTAACCAGACATCGTCCGTGCGCTTTAACCGATGCTTGAAATCCTCATACAGACGGGTGCCGGGGAATATGTCAAGGATATAAAAGACCGCACTCAAAGGTTTGATCCGGTCGATCAGGTCCATGGTATCCTGGATGGTTTGCCGGCTTTCTTGCGGGCAGCCGTAAATAAAATAGGCCCGGGCCATGATACCGTATCTCTGGGTCAGGTCGAAAGCATTTTGTATCGCACCGGTGGCAATTTTTTTTTGTAAAAAGTTTCTTATCTTTTCCGAACCGCTTTCAACCCCGTAGCTAATCTGAATGCAACCGGCCTTTCGCATCCAGTAAATGATCTCTTCGCTGATATAATCCACGCGGGATATGGCGTTCCAGGCGATATTCATTTGTTTATCAATGATTTTTCTACAAATTTCGATGACCCGTTTCTTATCTACCGTGAAAGTATCATCGGAGAAATAAAAGAAACGAATACCTTTTTGATATAAACGCTGCAGTTGTCCGACAAAGTAGTCAGCCGAATGAAACCTGACATTTCGACCCCAGAACCGGGGAGACCCGCAAAAGTTACAGTTTCCCGCGCAACCGCGTGTCAGGGAAAGATGCTGGTAGGTAAAATATTTGGCCGGATCAGGCAGGTCATCCAGGCGGTTGACGGCGGCGGCATCAGCGGTTCGAAAGGCCTGGCCGTTTTTTCTATAGGCCAAACCGTTAAGGGTTTCGATCTTCTGCAAATGATCCGATTCAAGGTGTTTAACCAGATTTAGAAAGGTGCGCTCCCCTTCTCCGATCACCACGTAATCAACTTCGCTGAAATGGCTGAGAAATTGTTCCCACAGGAAGGTGGCGCCAACCCCGCCGAACACAATGGTTACCGTCGGATCAATTTTTTTGGCAATCCTGGCTATTTCTATTCCTCCCCAGCGATTGCCATGCAAGATGGAAAAGCCGATAACCTCCGGCTTTTTTTCGACCAGAATTTCATTGATTTTCTCCGGGGTAGCATTGATGTTGTGCCAGTTTAAAATTTCCACGTCATAATTATTTTCCTTTAAAACAGCTGCCACATAATAAACTCCCAGGGGCACGGCACTGACATCTTCGGCGGTGAGCACCCGCGTTTCGAGAAAATACGGATATATCAGCAAAATTTTCATTGGGGAAAGATTTGACATTTGAACGGCTTTCTGTCAAGCATTCAGATGCCAAAATATAGAAAGGATCCATCCGTAAATCTGTAAACACACCCCAACCATGCGCATAAAAGCCGTAATTTTACATCTGGAAAGCACCCTGGTCCAAAAAGATACCCTTGAGGCCAAAGCCCTAAAGGCAGAGATCGACTGCCCGCCCGAAATATCCATCCTTGATTATGTGAGGGGAATGTCGAAGGCTGAGGAGAAAAGCCGTGTTTTGACAGTGCTGGAAGAACACGAGCTTAGCGATGCCGACCATGCCAAACCGGCACCCGGCGCCGAGGCAATCGCCCATTATTTTGAGAGAAAGGAACTTGGCCTGGCAATCGTCAGCCACCGCAGTCTGACCTCTGTTCGCAAAATGCTGGAGGCGCTGCCTTTTATCAGCATCTCGGA
>JAFDDW010000243.1 GCA_019310665.1 Deltaproteobacteria bacterium | reverse complement strand
CTTTCCGCTGGTTGAGCAAGGTATTTAAATAAATGAATGAAAAAGTGAAATATTGGACAGAATTGTCTGAGTATGACATAAAGACAGCTGAAGCTATGCTGCAAAGTAAACGCTATCTTTATGTGGGATTTATGGCTCACCAGGCAATCGAAAAAATACTGAAAGCTTTCTTGGTGAACGTGACGGATGAAACTGCTCCATTCTCTCACAGCCTCTCGTTTTTAGCCAAACAATCCGGTATTTACAAAAGCTTTTCCGAAGCTCAAAAAGATTTTATCGATCTTCTTGAGCCGATGAATATCGAAGCCCGTTATCCCACCAATAAAAAGCAGTTAATGGAAAGCCTTACAGGAAAGCGGTGTACTGAAATTTTGAACAATGCTTTGGAGTTGCAGAAATGGATAATGAAGAAGTTATAGATAAGCTCAAGATGTATAAAAAGTTGTTGTCAAAACATATGAAATTTGACGAAATGATTCTCTTTGGATCTTATGCCAAGGGTAATGCCTGCGAAGATAGTGACGTGGATGTAGCTATTGTAGTTAAAACACTTACCGGTGACTATTTTTCAACTCGACCACTGCTATGGAAAATCAGAAGAGAAGTTGATGACAGAATTGAACCGGTGCTTATCGAGAAAACTAATGACGAAAGTGGTTTTTTATCTGAAATAATGAAAACTGGCGTGGCTATATAGGGTGATAGTTTGGTTTAAAATAATCACCTGACCACCGATTTCTATAAAATCGTCTAAATAATTTTTTCAAACTCGAAAACCATTTTTTAAACTTGTCACTATTCACTCGTCACTATTTTTTACCCTTGTTGGCAACATTTATTGGTGTGTTTATGATGGTTTTTCTGTCGTTTTTAGTTGAATATATTTCCAGGAATAAAATGCAGAAAGCTTCTAATGATAGTGAAAGACATTGAACTTAGACGAAATCAACAATGTCCCATAAAATGTTGCTCAATGAGATTGAACATGGGATACGGAAAAAAATATCAATTGATGATTGGAAGAAACTTTAGGCTATCAAATTCATGGATGTTGCGTTCCATGTCACAAATAAACGATTTGGAAAGTCAAAGAAAATACACATCAGAGGAAATACAAATCCTGGAATATAAGAAAGACAATGTTCAAAACATACAGATCCTAAAACCTCCCACAAACAGCCCTGATCCGATTAAACCCACAAAGAAACTTATTGTAATATTGGCAACATTTATTGGTCTATTTATGATGCTATTTATATCGTTTTTCTTGAATATATTTCCAAGCAGCGTTAAATAAAATGCCAAAAAAAGAAAGGGATTCGTTTCTGGAGGACCTTCTTGCATCCACTTCCCCGGAATATCTGAAAAGCATCAAATTGGAGGCAGGCTGGAATTACCAAAGAAATAGCAGAAAACATTTGGACGAAACGCCAGATTTGATTATAATAAAGAGCAATTAAAACATGCCACGCCAAGCCAGACTTGATGCTCCCGGTGCCTTGCAGCACGTAATGGCCCGGGGAATCGAACGTAGAAAAATATTTTTGGACGATAAGGATCGGACTTCTTTCCTTGAACGCCTGGCCCTGATCCTTGAGGAGACTCAGACTCAGTGTTATGCGTGGGCCTTGATCCCGAACCACTTTCATATTTTGTTGCGTATTGGTACTACACCGCTCAGCACCGTCATGCGCCGGCTCATGACCGGATATGCGGTAACATTCAACATTCGTCATCGGCGAAGCGGGCATCTTTTCCAGAATCGTTATAAATCTGTTGTTTGTGAAGAAGACACTTACCTGCTGGAGTTAACTCGCTATATTCATTTGAATCCACTGAGGGCAAGGCTTGTCGAAGATCTGAAATCCCTTGATAAATATCAGTGGGCATGTCACAGCGCCATCCTTGGCCGACGTAAAAACCCCCTTATTCCAGCATTGGCAAAGGAAGTTCCTTCTGCCGAAGGAGGGTTGTCATTTTCCTTTTCTTCTGGCAAGGGGAAAAAACAAAATCCTGTAAATCCTGTAAATCCTGCCTGCCCTGTTGAACCGGGTTCCCTTCCAGGGTGTTCAACCGGGGTCAAAAAAGAAAAGTCTTTGGCGGAAAAGACAGTTGAAGATGTTCTGCAGTTTTTTGGGAAAAGCTTAAAAGAAGCCCGCCGAAGATACCGTGTGTTCGTTGAAAAAGGAATAAAACATGGTCACCGAACAGATTTGCAAGGTGGCGGGTTGATTCGGAGCGCTGGAGGTGACAGGGCAAGTTTGATCGGGCAGAAAAAGGAAGACAGAGAAAAAGCTGATCAAAGGGTTCTCGGCAGCGGTGATTTTGTTTCAGAAATATTGCAACATGCAAACGAAGATGCGGATAGAAAAAAAGGCCGAAATATCTCAATGGCAGAGGTGATTTCCAGGGTTTGTAAAGAATTTGACATTAAAAACGATGAGTTGATGCTCGATATCCGCAGGGCGCCCTATACTCATGCAAGATCCATTATCAGCTACTTTTCTATCAATGAACTTGATTATAGCGGGGCGGATGTCGCAAAAGCCCTGAATGTTTCAAGGGCATCAGTGAGCAAGGCAAGATCAAGAGGTGAGAAACTGATTGACAAAGATCAATATTTATGGAATCTGATCAATACAAGTTAACAAGTAACCAGCGTCCCCTAAGACAGCCGCAGCGTCCCCTAAGACAGCCGGAGAGATTCAGATCCTAAAATCGCAGATGTGGAGTTCTGGAAATTACAGATTGCAGCGCATCCTAATCAGAAAGCCCCGAACCTATGAAAATCGGATTGTTTTTGGACGAAGATGTACATTCAGGATTGGCACATGCCTTGCGCACCAAATCGAAAAACTGTCACCGAACAAAAAACAAACCGTGGAATCTTCATCCCGTCGAGCTTACCTGGGGGAACCCTATTCAACAGGGATAGGCTTATTCCTCCTTTTTCAAAGGTGAAGGGCTTGTGGAAAACTGGACAAAACTGTGAAGGAGAGGCAACCGACGGGCATTAGCCTTGGAAAGGCTATCTATTGATGTAGAGCACCATTACTTTGATAAAGTTAGTCAAGCTTGTCAACAACGTCCCCAAGGTTGCAGTCACAGATAAGCGATTTGGAAAGTCAAAGAAAATACACATCAGAGGAAATAAAAATCCTGGAATATAAGAAAGACAATATTCAAAATATACAGATCCTAAAACCGCCCATGACCAATCGTGATCCGATCAAACCAAATAAAAGACTTATTGTAATATTGGCAGCAATGGTAGGTTTATTCATGATGGTTTTTCTGTCGTTTTTACTTGAATATATTTCCAGAAATAAAAAGAAAAGATCTTTTAAGAAAGCAGGTGATTAAAGCTGTATGGGATGAGGGATTCACGAGATCTTACAGATTATTGATGTATGCAGTCATGACAAAGGTTGCTAAATGACAAGAAAGAAACGCATAAAATCATGGCTGTCCCCCTTTACATCACCAGTTTCCATATTATCGACAAATACCCATCACAAGATAGAATATTTAATATTTAAGATGTGACCCCATTCCGTACGCAACGCGCCATTTTGAAGAAGGAGTCAGGTAACCTATAACCAATCACTCATCAACCAGCACCCACAACTGAAGCTTATGGCGAACTTTGAAGATATAAAAAAGGAAATCAGTGAACGGATTAAAAAGGTAGAAAACCTTTATAAGATAATCTTGTTTGGTTCTCATGCGTCCGGAAAAGCTCATGCGTCCAGCGACATTGATTTGCTTGTTGTTATCGATAGTTTTGAAATCCCAAAAGATTTTCGGGAAAGATCAGAAAATTATCTCAAAGTAAGCAGGGCTCTACGAGAGTTAGAAAGAAAATTTCCAATAGATTTAATAGTGTATACTAGGCCGGAATTTGATAAATTTATCGAAATTGGAAGTATGTTTTCAAAAACAATTTTAAAAGAAGGCCAGGAAATACCATGAAATTCATTACGAGTGAATGGCTAAAATCAGCTGACGATGATATCAATACCATTAAGGCAATTATAGATGATGAGTCATTAACCCATATTGTTGCCTTTCATTCGCAACAATGCATTGAAAAATCATTCAAAGCTATGGTTGATGAGTTTGAACTGGCCTCACAGAAAATTCACAATTTAATTACCTTGAATGAAACCATCTCCTCTATTTATCAATTCGATTTTGACGAGGATAAACTTGGCCTGCTTAACAAGCTGTATCTTGACTCGAGGTATCCAGGAGATTTAGGGCTGTTACCCAATGGGAAGCCGTCAATTGAAGTTGGTAAAGAATTTCAGAAACTTGCTAAGGAAATCTATGAAAGAATAAACACTTTCATAAAAAATAGAGACAAACAGGGTCCTAATTCATGACAAAAAAGAAAGAGATTCGTTTCTGGAGGACCTTCTTGCACCCACTTCCCCAGAATATCTGAAAAGCATCAAAGAGGCTATAGCCGATTATAAGGCCGCAAGGGTGAAAACTCATCAGGAGGTCTTTGAAATTTTTAAACTTGTTACTCGACACTTGTCACTATTTACTCGTAACTCGTTACTGGACACTTGTTACTCATCACTTGTCACTATTTACTCCTCTTCCATGTTATCGGCAAATATCCGCCAAAAGATCGAATATTTAATATTTAAGATGTGGACCTAAATCTTCCACTATTG
>JAFDDW010000242.1 GCA_019310665.1 Deltaproteobacteria bacterium | reverse complement strand
TCCTTTCAAAATGCGCTGATTTTCTGATTGCATAATGCATACGCAAATCTGTAATATTTTGCAAGCTATCTAATTATAGCGCTCCTGATGATATACTTTAGGGGGACTCAAAATATGTGAGTTGTACGAAATCTAACAATTTTTTGTTGAATATTCAGATCGGTATGCTATTGGAAGTGAGGTTATTATGCGGTCTGATTAATCGCTGCACAGATCTTGCTTATATTCATTTTTTCTAAAAGCTGAAATTCCTTCGCAGCGAATCAATATCAAATGTTAGGCATTCAATATTTTTAGAAAACTGGAGGTCACGAAACATGAAAGAGGAATCTAATTTGGAAGCGGCTCGGCTTCGTTATGCTGGCGTTGCGACTTTGTTGAGAAGACCTTTGGTAAACGACCCATCAGGTGTAGATATCGCCCTGGTTGGTGTGCCCTATGATGGTGCAACTGAAAACCGACCGGGTACGCGACATGGTCCTCGGGAAATTCGCAATATGTCAAGTTTTACCCGTTCCATTCATCATCTGACGCGCGTGAACCCTTATGAACTTTGCAACATCGCAGATTTAGGTGATGTGAATTTCTCAAATCCTTTTGACCTACAACGATGCTTTGCCGACATCACTGATTTTTACTGCAAGATTTGTGCAGCCGGTGCAGTGCCGCTGAGTGTTGGCGGCGATCACTCTATCAGTTTCCCAATTTTACGCGCTGTTGCGGCTGAACGACCAGTAGGTATGGTGCATATAGATGCTCATACCGATATGAGTGATCATGAATTTGGGCATAAGTTTACCCACGGCACCCCATTCCGACGAGCAATAGAAGAAGGTCTCCTTGACCCCAAGAGGACGATTCAAATTGGTGTTCGTGGCGCACAGAATTCAGAGGAAAGCTGGCACGCGTCTGAAGATGCAGGGATTCGTGTCATTTACATGGAAGAGTTTACATCTTTAGGGATTGAGGCCACTCTTGATGAAGCAAGACGTGTGGTAGGTCAGGGTCCTACCTATGTCTCCTTCGATATCGACAGTCTTGACCCAGTCTTTGCCCCAGGCACTGGAACACCAGAAATAGGTGGCTTGACGACTATCCAAGCACAGGCACTAATACGAGGGCTTGCAGGTCTTAATTTGATCGGCGGGGACGTGGTTGAAGTATCACCACCTTTTGACCCCACTGGGAATACTGCCCTTGTTGGTGCCACGATGCTGTATGAGATTGCGTGTATTCTGGCGGATGCGGTCGCCCGAGAAAAAAGTTCGCGAAAGAATGTCTAACACCGCATTTGTCACCCGAAAAGGCCTGCCTGACATCCAGTGAACTGCTGTGCAGTTCGCAGAAAGCAATAAAAGAGTTGGGGTATCGCACCGTTTCTCTCGCAGATATGCTGGCTGACTGCCACCGCTGGATGATAACCGAAGGCCTTCTGGAAGCGTGATGCACATTTAAAAATTAAGATCGATGCGGAATCACAGGCTCTGCGTGATCCGCCAAGGCGGACCATTAGACGTAAGATGCATTTTTGAGATAACTTTCAATTATAGTGCTCCCGATAATTAAATTTGGAGGGACTCAAAATATGTGGGATGTGCTGATGAAATATGAAAAATTTCAAAATTTTAGATTCATAGCCGCAATCCATCATTCAGCTATTTTTCACATTGCGTATCGTAATCCAAAATTTACAAACAATTTTTATTTATGAGTCCGTTTAGTATAGATTCGTAAGTACGATTATATTTGACGCCGCCCATCTTATAATATATAGGACAATAGATTGATTCGAGTTTCCACTTCCACCTGGCCTGATTCGCACGTTGCTTCGCTGGATCGAGCCCAGATCTGAAGTTCATACAGCACCTATCATCTATTTTCATCCTTATTATTAGCCTTATTTGAACCTTTAAGAAATGAGGGTAGCCCTACGGGCTAAGAGCGCACAAGACGCAACCTCAGTAGCATTCTTAGTGCCGATGCTGTCGGATAGAGACGTCTGATAGAAAAAAATGATGCATCGACCATTCGCACCTTATGGGAAAGCAAGAAAAGGAGGAAATAATGAATATCGACAAGGTGATATCGAATTTCGATTCTGACAAATTCAATAGCGATTGCTTTATCCATGTTGCCCTGCAGACATATTTGAAGAAAAAATCGCAGCTTTCCTCATGCGACGATAATAAAGCCAGCATGTTAAGAGTGCAATTTAAGGATTATTCAGATATTTTAGGTCGATGCCTAAAAAATGCCTTGTGTTTTCCTTCAGGGTGTAACGATTGTGAGGGCATGCAAAAATGCGCAGATTGCTTTAAACAAGAGGATTTGGGAGAAGCATTTATAAAATTACGGAAATTTTTATAAACAAAGGGTGTTGTTACCTTCCAGAAATAGATTTTTGAAGTAATTTTCGGAGATGAACAAAGAACTTATTTCTTAAATTTTCTATGTACAAAGCTTCCTTGTAATCAAGTATAGCTCTGTCTTTATGCTTAAATCTGTCGGGTTCAACCTGTAATGCATAGGAATTAACCTGCTTTTTCCAAAACCAATCCGCACAACAAAACTGGATGTTTACCGGATCGATAGCGGTGATTCCCCTCAGAGCCTCATGCAAACCCCTGCCCAACTCACTGTTTTCTATACAAAAGCATATATAGGCGATTTTGTAGTCGACTTTGGTAATAGTATCAGAAGTCGGCAAGGGCTCACAGTTATAAGAGTCCTTCTGACTGTTGTAAATGAAATGCCCGTAACAACTTTGCAGGGTAAAACAATAAGGTAATTTGTTAAAACCGTTTATGAGATCGATGATGGGGGCATCGATCATATCATCGGTGAGATCAGCCAGGATTTTCTGCCTCTGCTCTTGATACCGTGAGTATTCCTTTAATTCCTTTGGTTCAGTGAATGTTTCCAAATCTAGGATCTCTTACTGAAATTTAATTGATTCTGTTTGGCCGGTTAACAGTAGAACTCCTCCACCGTGGTTCAGCGGCGCTTTGCGACCTTCGAGTGAAGTGTCTGATTAGGTGGCATTTAAGCCCTTGCCAGCTTGCTGACTTTGGAAAAACTGTAAGTCTTCTTTCCCTTTGCCAGAGGCTTGAAAAAGCCCTTCTTCGTGATCCTTGCGCTTATGTCTGTCTCATTCATGTGGTGGTCGCTGAAGGACAACGTGCCATCCGGCTTTAGCACGCGATGGAGTTCTCGCAGCACATCATCCGGCCGGGAAAGATCATGAAAAGTGTCGTATAATAAAACCACATCCACATTGTTATCCGGGAGTCCGGTGTTACAATCAGAATCAATGGTCTTCAAGTTCTTTATGGCGTTCTGTGTAGCTTTCCTCTGTACTTCTTTGGTGGCGAGAGGATGTATGTCGAGAGCGTAAATTTCGCCTGAGGAACCAACCAGCCGTGCAAGTGGTACAACATAGCTGCCTTGACCGCAACCGTAATCGAGGACACAGAATCCAGGTTCTATTCCAGCTTCCTTCAACACATCCATGCGCGATCGGAGGAGATCACGAATCCTGAATGCGAAATTCATGAACTTGAATCCAACGCGCGACATTGGCTTATCCACGGTAGTCTCCTTCCTTCATTCGCTAAGAATGGGGCTACACTGCCTAACAATGATTATATTGATCGGAATAAGAACCCCGGCACTAACTTTAAGAATTATCTATCGGGCTTCTATCTGCAGTTCATGTTTAAAAACCCAAAATGCAGATTTAATGAGATCATCTAAATCTTAACAAAATTATAGACATTAAATGAGTATCGGCGCTTTTTGTGATAGGCTGATTCCTGTTATATGTCAATATCCGGGGTTAAGTGTTTATTAAAAATTTATTCTATTAAAAACAGCACTCAATACCATAATTGTTAGAAGTTAAAAACTTTAGCTTCTGCCGCCAAATCTATCAAATGTGGTCCGCCATCTAAAATCATGTTGGAGAAGAATTTTGCCTCGTCAACCTGACGAGCCTTGGCGCATGGGATTCAAACCCCGATGGAAACTTGGTTTTCAATTAAATAAGGCAAATAATCATTCGGACAATCACCTGTTGGTGTCTTTAAATTAAATTCTCTCTCTGAATTAGCCCAATTAACTCCATTATCAATAAGAAACAAATCCGTTTTATGTCCCTTTGAATGAGCAATTTGGGATAATTGAAAGCACCTTGTTGCGCCCTCGTTGTCATCTCGACTTAAAACAAATAAAAAATTTGCCATAGTTTAACTCCTTTCTTTTTTCATTAAATTCAAACTCATTAACTGTTATAGAGTTGAGATAATTATAAAAATCCACACTTCCCAAAACCTTTGCTAATTACTAATACTCGATACCGGCTTGTGCCTTGACGCCCACTTTGTAAGGGTGCTTTACTTCTTTCATCTCTGTCACGAGATCGGCCATGTCCAGAATACGCTTGGTCGCATTGCGCCCCGTGAGCACTACATGCATATGGGGTGGTCTCATTTCCAAAACCTCACGCAACACTTTCTCTTTTAAAAGCCCAAAATCGATCGCCACCAGGATTTCATCCAGAATAATCATACCATAGTCGGAAAGGGGCAACACATGTCGAAAAAGGTCAAACCGCGGTCCGCGAGGTATATGTCCAGCGGCTCGCAGGCTCTTGATTGGACAAATCCAGGACGCCCGAATCTTTTTACCTCGATGGGA
>JAFDDW010000241.1 GCA_019310665.1 Deltaproteobacteria bacterium | reverse complement strand
GATTCAGCTGTCTGTGAAAAGTAACATTACTTCATAAAGCGACCATTCTCATAAATGCTGATGGTCTCGCCGGACATTAAATGGGCACTAACTCGCTTTTTCTCTGTATTGACCAAATCCCAGTGAAGGGCCGATTCATTAAAACCGAGATGACGCTTTCGCGCTGGGGTCAATTTCCGGCTGTCTCCGGCATAGGTGTTTGAATAAGAGGAGCCAAGGGCAATATGGCAGTTACCGTTCTTGCCCCCATAGTTTTCATCATACAGGGTGTTGGCCATAAATTGATCGATTCTGGAAAACCTTTTGTCCGTTAATGAGAATTCACCCAGTTTATTGGCGCCTTTATCCATTCTTAACTGCTTTTTAACAAAGTTTTCTCCAGTGTCTGCCCCCACCTTAATCGCCCGGCCGTTTTGAAATTCCAGCCTTACGCCTCCAACGCGATTGCCGCTTCGATAAGAAGGCTGGTCGGCGTAATATTTTCCGCGAATGCCTCGCCAATCGGGTGATAAAAAAATCTCAAAACTGGGAATATTGCGTCCGGATATACCAACCCATTGTCGGTTTTCGCCGGGAGTCACTTCGAGGTCGATGTTTTTGGACTCCACATGGAAATATTTGACATGCAACGAATTCAGCCATTTTTTAATAAATTGCGCCCTTTTATAGACACGCCGCCATTCGGAAACCGGAGAGGTTTTGTTTAAAAAACAGGCCCGAACGATTTGACGGGTATAATCTTCCAGAGACAGGCCGGCATGTTGGGCCAAATCAGCGGTTGGAAACACACACAACGTCCAGCTGAAAGCGCCGCAGGATTCTCTGCGATCGAGAATGTCGCGCATTGTCCTTTGGGCAACGGCGGTTTTACCGATTTTTTGAGGATCAATATCGCCCAGGTGGGTGATGGATTCCGGTGCGTACAGGAAAATGCTTCCATTGAGCCGGGACATCAATTCTTTTTCACCGGGCGGCAAAAAGACAAGCTGGCTGTTCGTTGAAAGCAAATAAAATTGCTTCTCCATTTCGGTGGTTGGATTCATGCGTTGGATGGGATGATATCCTCTGTCAAGCAGTCTGGCATAGAGAATTTCAGCCAGTTTGATGGCCGGTTGGTTGTAGCGAATAAGAACGATGTCATCTCTTTTAAATGGTGATGTCCGGGCAGTAGAGAGCCCCCACCATAGCACATCAGCATATCGTTCCAGCTGTTTTGCGGTGAACATCAGTGGTCGTGATCATCTTTGAGAAATAAGGCGTGATACTCAGACTCTGCCAGATGCTTCCTCAGGAGGCGGTTGATTAATTCAAATAATTCCAACAGTTCCTCGTCCGTCATTCTTTTGGTCATCGTTGCCATGAACCTGTCGTCTGAAAATTTCTGGAGATAGCATATAACGGTATTTTCATCGGTTTCGCGGTCCAATCCGTAACCAACCAGTCCCTCGTAAGTTTCAACAAAATTGTGTGTATGCAGCGGCATTTTTTATCTTTCTGACTCAATGTCCAATAATTTGCGAAAGCACTCCAGTAAAGTTATCGGCCCACTTTGCCGAAACTATATTATTGAATCGAAAAAATAAAGGAGAATTCCCCATGAAATCCTTTTTAATTGATTGATTTTATCCTTTAAGACGCTAAGGGCCTAGTTGGGATGATCAGGGCGATTATCCAACACTGTTCGGATGGTACTCGCCAGTTCATCTTTGACAATCGGCTTCATGACGAACTTATCGATTCCCATTGCCAGGGCTTTTTCTTCTGAAATCGTCTCATTAAATCCGGTACACAGAATCACGGGGATCTGGGGCTTGATATCCATCATCCTCCGTGCCAGCTGATCACCGGTCATTTTGGGCATGGTCATATCGGTAATTACCAGATCAAAACGGTCGGGTTGCGCGGCAAACTCTTCGAGCGCTTCTTGGCTGTCTGTTTTTGGCGTTACATGATAGCCGAGACGCTCTAAAATTTGCTGCTCGATATCGATTATCTGCTCTTCATCATCGATCAGCAGGATGCGTTCCTTGCCGTTGATCGCAATAGCGGGTTCATCAGTCTCGATTTTCACTTCCAATTCGTCAATTATCGGCAAATATACTTTGAATGTTGCACCTTGGCCAGGCAAACTGGATACGGTAATATCGCCGACGTGACTTTTGACAATGCCGTGAATGACGGATAGCCCCAGTCCGGTGCCTTTGCCCTGTGCCTTGGTGGTGTAATACGGCTCGAAGATACGCTCCATGACTTGCGGTTCCATG
The DNA here is from genome assembly GCA_019310665.1 of Deltaproteobacteria bacterium. Classification (GTDB taxonomy): domain Bacteria; phylum Desulfobacterota; class Desulfobacteria; order Desulfobacterales; family JAFDCJ01; genus JAFDCJ01. The sequence continues at coordinate 2,433 of JAFDDW010000241.1, read as the reverse complement.
CCGTGTCCGCTATCCTTCACTTGCAGTTCTATATGTTTGCCGACCTTCATACCCACCCTTTCAATGGATTGCTCGTAGCTGATATGTATCTCTTTCAGGCTGACTTCAAGCTTTCCGCCGGTTTCCTGCATGGCGTGATAGGCATTGGTGCACAGATTCATGATGACCTGATGGATCTGAGTGGGGTCGCCTTTGATCGGACCGCAAGTGTCATCTATATCGCATTCGATTTCAATGGATGACGGAATCGTGGCCCTTAGCAGTTTAAAGACCTCTTTGATGAGGTATTGAACTTTCAAGGGTTTGCGCTCTTGACTGCTTTGACGGCTGAACGTCAGGATTTGCTGAACCAGTTCTTTGGCCCGGTTGGTTGCCTTGAGGATTTCTTTCAGATTTTGTCTGGCCTGACTGTCCTTCGGAACGTCGTCCATGGTTAACTCTGTGTATCCGACAATCGGAAAGAGGATGTTATTAAAGTCGTGAGCAATACCGCCGGCCAGGGTTCCGATAGCCTGCAGTTTCATCACCTGTTGCAACTGCTTTTCAGAATTCGCCAGGGCCTTGGTTCTTTCTTCAATCTTTTTTTCGAGAATACTGTTCTGATTGCGCAGCAGTTGAGAAAATTCCAAGCTTTCCAGGGCATTGGCGGTATTGAGCAGAATGATCGACAGCACCGTCATGGATTTATCGGGGAGAATGTTTTTTTTATCCGGCAACACACCGATAAACATCCCCCGGATTCGGGAATAGGTGGCGATTACATGCAGCATCAGCTGCTTGGAATGGTCATGAGATGAGATCGTCACCCCCCTTCTTTCACGAATGGCCCAGGAAAAAAAGCCTTTGTCGATCATGTAGCCGACCTGATTTTCGATAAACTGTTTTTTTTCTGACGGTTCACAGAAAGATAAGATAAAGTCTGATTGGTCCTGATCGACAAAATAAAAGGCAGCGGCCTCAAAGGGGATCAGGTAGCTTATTTTTTTTTCAGCTTCTTTGAGAATATTTTCCGGCCCGTAACCTTTGTTGATATTTTCCTGAAAATCACCCAGTGAGAGTGCCATCTCCAGCGCATTTTGAATGAGGCGTCTGTTTTCTTCCAGATACTGAATCCGAGCTTGCAGGGTTTCAGGATCCATATTTAGGTTTTTATTCATTTGGTCTTTATGGCTGCAGTAATGATTCCAGCGAATAGAACTGGTGTGTGGCCTGCCCGATTATCGTTTCAAAACTACTGAGCGGCAATTGGAGATTTTCCCAGGCCTCTAAGTCAAGGGGCGGTACAAATTTTTCGCCGCTGCTCCCGATGCCAAGACTGTTAACGATAATATCCGCCAGATGGACGATGGTTGCCGGAATGGGTTGTTGTGCCTCCGACGGTTTATGATGGTATAATACATTGTTTTCCAAAATCAGAGGCAGCTTCCACTGTTCCATGAGCTGCTTTCCCACCTGAGCATGGTCGCACCCCAAATAGTCCTTTTCTTCTTCGTGCAGCAATCTGTTATTATTTCTTGAGCGACTCAATATATTGCGCGATTCATCTGCAAAATAAAGGTAAAGTATCAATCGGCCCAGGTCATGCAGCAGCCCGGACACGAACAACTGCTCGGTCTGTCCAAAGTTTTTTTGAGCAGCTAAAATTCTCGAAAAAATGCCGCAGGCCAGGCTGTGCTTCAGAAATGAATACATATCAATTATTTCTTTAGGGATATTTTTAAAAATTGAGAGGATACTGATTCCCAGGGCCAGGCCCGAAATTTCCCGGGTGCCGATGAGGGTCACCGCATGGGACACCTTATCGATTTTAGATGGAAACCCGTAAAATGATGAATTTACGATCTTCAGCAGAAGGACGGTTAAGCTTGGGCTTCTATTAACGACCTGGGCAATGTGGTAGGCGGATGACAGGGGATTTGCAATTACTTCATTTAATTCAAAAACCACCGAGGGAATTTCAGGCAAAATGATCTTTTTTTGTTCAAGTTTTTTTTTGAAATTTATTTTCCGATCGCGGGGTGCTATCTCATGCTCTTCAATATGAACCTCGCCGACCGTATCCACCAGGTTGTGTTCACACCTGAACTGCACGGATAAATTGAATATTTTTTTTATGACCGGATGGTCCAGATCGGCATGTTGGAAAAGAGTTTTAGCGGTTTCTATCACCTGTTCAAGGATTTCAGGATTAGATTCCGGATCAGGCTTTTCATTGCCCCGTGCCGGGCCCTCAACGGTAACTTCAGAAACGCCCCAGGTTTTAAAAATTCGGATGTGATTGACTCCGATTTCATTGCCCCGTGCCAGCAGCAGCCGGCCGCTGATATCACGAACCTCTTGGGCTAAAATTTTTCCGGGTTTTAATTTGTCTGTCAGTACAGCGAACATAATGATATTATCGTCTCAGATGATTAAAAACTTAAGCAAAAATGC
>JAFDDW010000240.1 GCA_019310665.1 Deltaproteobacteria bacterium | reverse complement strand
TCTTCTTCGGCATAAATCGGTATACCGTCCGGATACAGCTCACCGGACAGCTCGGCCGGGTATTTGCGGCCTTCAATGTCCGGAATCTGGGCCGCCGTAAAGGCCACCACGTTGTAGGCATCGTTGTTGCGGTAATAGGTGTTGAAGTTTTGGAAATCCCTTCCAGCAGCTCCAATGATAATAACATTCTGCTTCGACATAATTTTCTCCTCCATCAATAATGTTTAATTTGCTTATTTTATTTTTGGTGATTTTTTATGGAATGGATTCTATTTTAATTTATTTTTGTCTGACAGGATTTACAGGATTATTAAGATTCTGTTATTCCCGGTTTCCGGATGAAACCGCAAATTATATCCTGAACATCCTGTTAATCCTGTCTAATTCAAAACATAAAATGGAATCCATTCATCTTTTATTAATCGGTGATTTCTGTGCCGGCCTCTCCGGTAATGGCTTTTTCGATATCGTCCAGTTGGCAGATGACACCCCGGTTGCCGGTGGCTTTGGCAAACTGCATCACCGCCTCCACCTTGGGCCCCATGGATCCGGCCGGAAATTGACCCTCTTTGACATATTTTTCCATTTCAGCCAGCGGTGTCCGGCGCAGCATCTTCTGGTCCGACTGCCCCCAGTTGATAGCGGCGCCCTTTACATCCGAGGCGATGACAAAGATATCGGCTTTGATTTCCTGGGCCAGAATGGAGCTGGCCAGGTCCTTGTCAATCACGGCTTCCACACCCCGGAATTTGCGATTTTTGCGAATAACCGGTATCCCGCCGCCGCCGCAGCAAATCACGATGAAATCCATCTCAATGAGCTTTTTGATCTCACGGCGCTCGACAATGGCCACTGGCTTGGGGGATGCCACCACCCGGCGCAGTCCCTTATCGGTTTTTGTCAGCCTATACGGAAGCCCTTTGGCTTGCTCCTCGGTGTAAAAAGGCCCGATAGGCTTGGTGGGGTTCTGAAATCCCGGGTCGTTTTCATCAACAACGACATAGGTGATCAGGGTCACAAAGTGTTGGTCGACACTTTCCTTGATTTCCATAAAAGCCGTGTCCAGCGAGGACTCGATCATGTAGCCGATCTGGCCCTGGGTCATGGCCCCGATAATCTCAAGGGGCATTTTGGGCACTTCGTCGCAGCTCTCCTGCTGTAACAACAGGTTGCCCACCTGGGGTCCGTTGCCGTGGGTGATGACGATTTTATATTCTTGGGATAGCTTGGCCATCTGGCGCATGGTCAGTTTGAGGTTTTCAAACTGCTCCTCGGCCGTTCCTTCCTGCCCGCTTTGAATCAGGGCATTCCCGCCGAAGGCGACCAGGATAATCGGTTTTTCTGCCATTTATTAAACCTCCTCAGTTAGCGAGTTACAAGTAACATGTGACAAGTAACGAGCATCGAGCATCCTCCGATTTGGGATTTCGGATTTAATGGCAAAGAGCATGGCGCATAGGGCTAAGCGTTTGATATCTCTGAAATCGCCGAATTATCAACCTGTACGCTATGCACCATGCGCTATGCGCTTTGCAGCGAGGCTCAGCAACCGAGGGTCGCCACCATCACCGCCTTAATCGTATGTATCCGGTTCTCCGCTTCGTCCCACACGATTGAGGCCGGAGACTCAAAGACTTCCTCGGTGACTTCCATGGCCTCCAGTCCGAACTTCTGAAATACTTCTTGACCGATCACTGTCTCACGGTTGTGAAAGGCCGGCAGGCAGTGCAAAAATTTTACATCGGGATTGCCGGTTTTTTCCATGGCGGCCGCATTGACCTGGTAGGGTTTAAGAAGCTCAATTCTTTTCTTCCACACATCTTCTGCTTCACCCATCGACACCCAGACATCGGTGTAGAGAAAATCGCAGCCCTTGACACCCTTGTCCAAGTTGTCGGTAATGGTAATTTTAGCGCCCGTACTTTTAGCAATCTCTTTGGCCTGGGCCACAAGCTTTTTATCCGGATGGACGCTTTTGGGGGCCACGGATCGAAAATCCATGCCCATTTTGGCCGCCCCCACCAGCAGGGAGTTGCCCATGTTGTTGCGGGCATCGCCCAGATACGCAAACGACATCTGGCGCAGCGGTCTGTCGCAATGCTCCATCATGGTCAATAAATCCGCCAGCACCTGGGTCGGGTGAAACTCGGTTGTCAATCCGTTCCAAACCGGCACACCGGCATATTGGGCCAGTTCTTCGACGATGTTCTGGCCAAACCCCCGGTACTCGATACCATCGTACATTCTACCCAGCACCCGGGCGGTGTCTTTCATGGTTTCTTTGGTTCCCATTTGTGAACCGGAAGGGCCCAGATAGGTCACATGGGCGCCCTGATCATAAGAGGCGGTTTCAAAGGCACAGCGGGTTCGGGTCGAGGCTTTTTCAAAAATAAGGGCGATGTTTTTGCCTGTTAAGCGCTGTTGCTCAAGACCGGCATACCGGGCCTTTTTAAGGTCCAGGGAAAGGTCCAGCAGGAATTTGATTTCCTGGGGGGTAAAATCCAGCAGTTTTAAAAAATGTCGGTTTCTCAGATTAAAAGCCATTCCTACCTCCTTGCAAATATTGGTCGAAATTATTCTGGTGCAATTTAGGGTTCAATTGCCTAAGGCAACATAATAAAGCAAATAAAATGCCAGAAGTTACTCTGGCGGGATAAAAAAATATTTACTGTATTTTTAAATAGTTGTAAGAATCATAGGTGAGAATGATTATCATTAAAAGCAAGGTTAGTGTAGCATCGCACACCTGTGGTGCCTAACAAAACTGTGCGTTGCTACACATTATCGACGGGCCTGCTGATGTTATATTTTTGGAATCGACGATACAGGGTCCAGCGGCTGATCCCCAGCAGGCGGGCAGCCTTGGAAATATTCCAATCGGTTTTTTCCAGGGCTTGGCGGATGGCCTCGGGATCATCATTGTTGGTGTCTTCAGGCAATCGTCTGTTAATATGGGCAGGGGTGTAATCTCGGATTTCGGAGGGAATATGTTCCAATTGAATGGTCTGATCCCGACACAGCACAAAGGCCCTTTCGATGGCGTGTTCCAGTTCACGGACATTGCCCGGCCAGGGATAGTTCATAAAGGCCTGTAATACCTCAACCGATACGCCGGAGATTTTCTTATTATAACCTTTTTGAAAGACTTCGCAGAAATGATTAATTAACAACGGAAAATCTTCATACCTTTCGCGCAGGGGCGGAAGCTTAATTTCGATCACATTGAGGCGGTAATACAAGTCTTCCCTGAATTCTCCGGTTCTCATGGCTTCTTTCAAATTTCGGTTGGTTGAGGCCAATACCCTGACATCCACTTTTCTTGGATTTGATTCCCCCACCCGGTCAAATTCTTTCTCCTGGAGCACTCTTAATAATTTTAGCTGGATCAGGGGCGAAATATCCCCGATCTCATCCAGTAGTATCGTACCGCCGTCGGCGGCCTCGAAACGGCCGATTTTATCTCTATCGGCACCGGTAAATGCCCCCTTGACATGTCCGAAGAGTTCACTTTCCAGCAGACTTTCAGCCAACGCTGAGCAATTAACCGCTATATACGGTCCGTTGGCCCTGGCGCCACCGTAGTGCAGGGCTTTGGCCGCCATCTCCTTGCCGGTACCGCTGTCGCCCGTGATCAAGACGGTGGTTATTTGATTGGCAAGAATTTTCAAAAGGTTGTACACTTTTTGCATCTTCTCACTCTTGCCGATCATATTTTGAAAATGATGACGCTCTTTCAACTCCTCTTCAAGGTGGGTCAGGCGGGTGATGTCCCGGATAACCAGGACCGCCCCCATGAAATGCCCCCCGCTGTCCAGCAGCGGGGAGCTGTTGACCATGGCAATCAGCTTGCTTCGATCGCGGTGGCCGCATTCAATCTGGTAGTCCTGAACGGTGCTTCTGGTTTTCAAGGTTTTCTGCAAAACTTCAAGGCATGACTGATCGCAATCAGTGGTGCAGTCGGTAAAGGGCTGACCGGTATCCATTTTGAAACCGCAGATTTTTTCAGCGGCTTTATTGGCCTCGATCACATTCATTTCCGTGTCCACCGTAATGATGGCATCCTGGACACTGCTGAAGATCGACTCCAGGCGGCTGCGGTGTCGCTCCAATTCTTCTTCAAACCGCTTGTTTTCAATGGCCCGGGTAATAATTTGAGCTGCGGTGGTCAGGATGTACACATCCTCATCGATCCATTTGCGGTGGTAGCGGCATTCATCAAACCCCATAAACCCATAGAGATCGCCCCTGATGAACAGAGGGACATTTAAAGTGGATTTGACATCAGCGACCAGCAACCGTTCGCGGTACTGATCGCCCGGTATATCCCGGGTGTTCGCAAAATTGATGATTTCACCGTCTTTAAGATGCTTAGTTCCCCAGGGGATGGTTATTTTCAGTTCATCCAGTGCTTCCAGCGTGGTGATCCCTCTGGCAACCCATTCACAGATACACGAAAAGGTTTCAGATGCAGCCTGGTAAGTAAAAATAAAAATACGGCTGACATCCAGAATACCTCCCATGCTCCCCAGAGAACCATCCAGAAATTCGCCTAAGTCATTAACCGAAACGGCACGCTCCGAAATACCGGCCAGCATTTTCTCATAAGCAATGCGTTTTTGCAGTTCTTCATCGGTCTTCATGGGTTAGGCCTTCGTCATTTATTTTCAGTTCTCCTGTTGGCCGCCAGGACATAGAGAAACTCCAGTCCCA
>JAFDDW010000239.1 GCA_019310665.1 Deltaproteobacteria bacterium | reverse complement strand
TTTATCTCGATGACCGGCCTGAATATCGGTTTATCTCTCCGGTCACCTGTTCCCGCTGTCATGTGAAGCTGACCCGTTACTATGATCAATCCAAAATGGCCCACACGACTTCCAATCCCAAAGTGCTGGACATGTATTACGGAACCGACGCACTTTTGCGAAAAGGAATGGGGCCGGGATACCGGCTGGACAATCCCCGCAGCCAGGGTAACTGTACAATCTGCCACGCGCCTTCCGTTGCCGACGCTATTCCCTGGTCCCAGGATTTAAATGACGTGCTGCGCTCGCCCCGGACGGAATGGGACGGTATCAGCTGTGATTACTGTCACAAAGTGCGAAAAGTAATTAAAGACAGTACCAAACCCAGCGGCAGGGCCGCCGTTCTCGAGCGACAGTCCCCGATTCGCGGGAATTCGATCCTGGTCTTCGGCCCCTACGATGATGTAACCGCCCCTCCGATGGCCGCATCCTATAATCCGTTGTTTGACAAGGGGCAGTTTTGCTCGCTTTGTCACAGCCATTCCAAAAAGCTGGCAAGCGGCAAAACCTGGGACAGCAGCAAGGTGTATACGACGCCCGAATGGGAAGGCTTTGGGCTGGACGGCAACAATTACCTTCCCATCCAGACTACCTATCAGGAATGGAAACAATGGCAGGATCAACTGCCGGCCAACGATTCCAATAAAGGCAAAAAATGTCAGGACTGCCACATGAGCTGGCGCAAAGAAATGCTGCCCTACGACAACTATGTCGTCGACGGTAACGCCCGCAACATGTGGGGCACCCACCGGTCGCCCAAAAACATCCGTCCCCACCATTTTGACGGCGGCACCGAGACCCAGCTGAAAACGGCTCTGGCTCTGGAGGTGGCGGGCGAAACTGAAAATAAAATCCTGACGGTTCATGTCTATATTACCAACACCAACGGCGGGCACTGGGTACCGACCGGCGAAACCATGCGCAGTGTGATGCTGCTGCTCAAGGTCACGGATTCCAACGGCAAACCCTTAAAAATGATTAAGGGCGATCGGCTGCCCGACTGGACCGGCAAGGGAAAGGCCGAGGACGGCAATTATGCCGGCCTGCCGGGTGCTGTTTTTGCCCGGGTACTGGGCGATGATAACGGCAACCTGCATGTACCCTTCTGGAAAGCCACCCGGGTTGTTTCCGATACCCGCATCCGGCCCAAAAAGTCGGTAGCGCTCAAATTTGAATTTACCGTCGAGGATCCCGAGGATGAGCCGACGGCCGAAGCCAGTCTCATCTATCGGCCGGTTATCAGGCCGTTGGCCACAATTAAAAACTGGGATGCCAAAGACATTTTAATCACCAGCAGTGTCTGGTAGTAATTAGGAGGAAAATGAATTGCGAAGGTTAATAACTGTTATGTTCTCATTGGCCGTGTTGGCCTTGATGGCCTTTCCGGCAAACACGCTGGCCGGCAAAATCAAAGGAACCGTAAAAGTAAAAGGGCTGCGCACTCCGGCCGATATCGTTGTCTATCTTCCAAAAGCGCCGGCGGTAGATGTCGACCTTTCAAAAACCAAATTTGTTATGGATCAGCAAAACCTGGCGTTCATTCCCCGTGTGTTGCCGATTCCGGTGGGATCCACCGTTTTGTTCCCCAACAATGACAAAGTGGACCACAATGTTTTTTCCATGTCCCGGACGAAAACGTTTAACCTGGGCAGTTACGAGCCGGGCCAGAGCCAAACAGTGGTGTTCGATAAACCGGGAATTGTGGAGGTGCGCTGTGACGTGCATGCCGAAATGGCCGCTTATATTCTGGTCATGAAAAACCCCTATTTTGCAGTTACCGATAGAAAAGGAAATTTTGAAATTCCCGATTCAGGCTATCTGCAGCAGGTGGGTCTGGAAGGCATCGCCGATCTTCCGCCCGGGAAGTATTCTATCAAAACCCGGCATGAAAAACTAAAAACTCAAAAGAAATCCATCGTTGTCCCTGATAGCGGGGATGGAACCGTAGAACTTGGCCTCAAAAGGGGTGTGCCGAGTGTTTTGTACAAATGAAAAACAACTATCTTTCAGGCGCTGCGCTCTTTTTTTTATGGCCCTTATTTTTTCCGGGTTTGCGGCCTTATTATTGTTTGATGTCGAACTATTGGCCAAGACCGACAGCCGGGGAATGGACCGGCTGTTTGGTATCGTGGGCGTGATCAAGGTCCCACCGGCTGAAGATCCGGTTAGAATCAACCTTAAGGATATGAATGGCAATAATATCAGCCTTTCCGATTTTAAAGGCAAAATCGTATTTCTCAATTTTTGGACCACCTGGTGTCCCACCTGCCGGATTGAAATGCCGTCCATGGAAAAACTGCATCAAAAGCTTAAAAATGAAGATTTTGCAATGGTGACCATCAACTTGCAGGAGTCGGCGTCACAGGTAAAAGCGTTTTTCAAAGAATTTAAACTGACATTTACAGCCCTGCTGGATTCCACCGGCGAGGTCGGTGCCTCGTTCGGAATACGGGCGATTCCCACCACCTATATCCTTGACAAAACCGGCAGAATCATCGGTCTGGTGAGTGGACCACGGGAGTGGGATTCCAAAGCGGCAATCGCCCTGTTTGAAAATTTAATAGACAATGATGTCGTAGCTGCCACATCAGAGGCAGCCAACTGATTCAAATAAAATGAAGTAACGATGACTGATCAAAATGAACCGAAAAAAAGCCTGGTATTTAATATTCTTGAGTCTTGCCCTGGCAGTGGCAATCCCCCTGTCGATTCAATTTTTTCCCGCCCAAGCAAAAACGCGCATCATTTCCCTGGAAGCTAAAAAATACGGTTATTCTCCATCGCGGATTATTGTCAATCAAGGCGATACCGTCATTTTAAAGCCCACTTCCCTGGATGCCACCCATGGCTTTCTGCTGGACGGGTACCCGCTGGAATTTATCATGAGAAAGGGGGCCACCTTTCTCAAATATACCTGGGAAGATGATGACGGTGGTCTGCAAAGTGACTGGGACCGGGTTCCCGAAGTCGAATTTGTGGCTGAAAAAGCGGGCAAATTCACCTTCAGGTGCACCCAGACCTGCGGCAACCTGCATCCGTTTATGACCGGGGAATTAATCGTAAAACCCAACAGTTTCTACTATCTGCTTATTTCCTTGTCCATCTGGCTGGTGTTCAGTCTGCTGCTCTATATCCGCACCGATACCGGTTCGGCTTTTGCAGGCTTTAAACGCATCAACCTCCTGGAAACCTGGCCCTGGCTCAAGAAAATTCTCAAGCTGCGCAGTTTTCAATTTTTAGTGATCCTGCCCAACTTCATTGTATTTTACCTTTTTATTCTGAGCAGTTTGGGGGGAAGTCCGGTGGGCAATCGCAATATCGCGATTATCGTTGTCTGGATTCTGTGGTGGTTTGTCTTAAAAGCCATCATCGTGCCCCTGGGCGGCAGGCTGTGGTGTACGGTATGCCCCTTGCCGGCGCCCGCCGAATGGCTGAGCAGAAGGACCTTGACCGGCGTCAGATATATTCAAAAGCCGTTTAAAAAATTGCATCACCGCTTTACCGGCCTGCAAAAGGACTGGCCTAAGGTAATGGATAACATCTGGCTGCAAAATGTTCTTTTTCTGGCCCTGATTTCATTTGGTATGATTTTAATCACCCGCCCGGTGGCCACGGCCTTTATGTTTCTGGGCATCCTTCTGATGAGCCTGGCCCTGGCCCTGATTTACCGGCGCCGGGTTTTTTGCCACTATCTGTGTCCGGTCGGCGGATTTTTGGGGACCTATTCCATGGCCTCTATGACGGAGCTGCGGGCCATCGATCGCGACGTTTGCAGAAAACATAAAGAAAAGTCGTGTTTCAGCGGCGGGCCCGAGGGCTGGGCCTGTCCCTGGCAGCAATATATCGGGACGATGAATCGCAACAACTATTGCGGCATGTGCACCGAGTGTATCAAGAATTGTCCCAAAGATAATATCGGATTTTTCCTGAGACCATTCGGATCAGACCGCAGGCCCCGGGGCTACGACGAAATGTTCAATATTATCATCATGCTCGTGATCGCCATTGTTTTCAGCGTTACCATGGGCGGTCCCTGGGGAGTGATTAAGGATGCGGCCAACGTCACCGAGAGCAGAGAACTGATCCCCTTTTTAATTTACATCGCTTCAATTTGGGGTCTGGCTCTTGTGGTGTTTCCGGGGCTGTTGGCCCTGGTTGCGCTGGCATCAAGGCATCTGGCCGGCAGCCGGATAAGCTACCGGGCTCTGATACTGCGCCTGTCCTATATGCTGGTGCCCCTCGGTATCTTTGCCTGGATCGCTTTCAGTCTCCCCATGCTGATGGTGAACTACAACTACATTTTAGTGGTATTGTCGGATCCACTGGGGTTGGGATGGAATCTTCTGGGAACCGCCAATTATCCCTTCAATCCTTTCTATCCCGAGTGGATACCGTTAATTCAGGGAACCATACTGCTGGCCGGAATATATTTCAGTTTGAGCCGTGGCTATCTCGGTCTTAAAGATCTCATCCCGGATTCAATTGCGCGATTCAAGGCCCTGCTGGTCCCGTCTATTTTTACGCTTATCATCGTAAATATATTTTTGAAGCTTTACATGGGATAGCCGCACCGTCGTCAGAAGATATTCCTTTTCTTTCTAAAATCGCCTTACGATAATCGCAGTGGCATAAAGCCTGTCATTCGGCCTTGATCATGTTGCGCTGAGCGTTGACA
>JAFDDW010000238.1 GCA_019310665.1 Deltaproteobacteria bacterium | reverse complement strand
ATGTTGCGCAAGTGCCAGCAAAGCCAATAATTCCTGATGCCGGCCGGGTGAAGGCAGACAGTACAGGCATCGGCCGGTGCCGCTGAAATAAGAATACGAGCCCCGTCTGGTTTCTTCCCAGCAGCGGCGCACGATTGGAAGAAGCTCATCTGCCCATCTTGAAGCCGTCTGGGCCGAACCGCACACTTCACCCCAGTGTTCTCCCAGCTTATCCAGAAAACCGACTCCATCCTCATTGAAAGCATCCCAGAGCCGATTCAGCCATTTTCCCCTCGTTTTTTCGTTAGCCGGAGCCTTGATTACAACATCCACCAACACATCCATGGCATTATACACAGCTGTTCCCAAAGCGCCTGAGGATGAGTCCACATGCTGCAAAGCAGGCCAGAGCTTTTCGATAAATTTAATTGACCCTTCAGCTCCCAATACAGGATCTTTCCGGGTAGCCTTTTTTATCTCGGAAACCGCCTCCTTGATGCGCTTGCACGCCAGTTTGGACGCTTTCCAACTGTATGCGTTTGTCCGAAAGCGGGATGTAAAGACCCACTTGTGTGAATTTGTTGTTTTCATTTCACATCAATACCGAGTTATTTTCCAGACGCCATCGATCGCTAACATGAACCTAAATGGATTGATAGGCAATAGAAGCTGCTCTTTCATTTTTAAAGATGTCATTATGTTCAGAATGTGGGACTTCTGCCAAAATAGCATTAAGTTCCTTCTTCGATAAAATGCTGAATATAGGAGCGATTTTTCATGGGAAAATCTTTGTAGTATTCAACTGTTTTTACTTTATTATCCAATTTTTCGCCCTCGGCCAGAGTTTCGGTCATCGCCTTATTAACTATAGCCGGTTCATATTGCGGGTCCAGTTCCAGCGCCTTGTCGAATGCCGCCAACGCATCGGATTTATGGCCCAATTGCGCATGACAGATGCCTAAATTCCCATACACCTGGGGAATTGTGTTTACGATCCGTTCGGATGCACTAAAGGCATAAATGGCTTTTTTCCACTCGCTCCTTTCCATAAATTCAACGCCGAGTTTGAACTGTTCCTGGGCTTTGAGATAAGTTTCCAAATTCACACCGTTTTGTTCTCTAATTACATTTTCCATGTGATCAAGTAAATTTTTGGCTTGTTGATTGATATCGGTATCAATGTCACTCATACGGATCGCCTTACCCAGGTATTTGACCATGTTGGGAAAGTCCAGCTTATTTTTATATGCAACGCCGAGGTTATAATAAGCTTCTGCAAAATATGGAAAGATATCAACGGCTTTTTTAAAATGAGAGATCGCCTTGTCATATTGGTCCTTAAATGCGAACAAAGCACCCATTCCATACTGGACCATATGGTAATTCGGATACTCCGACAAAAGTTCTGCCAGATGCTTTTCGGCTTTTTTCAACTTTTTTCTTTCAATCAGAGCCAGAGCCCTGTCCACCGCCTTATCCACTTCTTCGTTCAATTCGATGATAAAGGATTTGCCTCCGGATTTCCGGAATTTATCCTCCGCATATTTTTCGGCAGTTTTATAATATGAGCAAGTTGCGCATGAGGGATTCCGTATTTGGGCGCAGCATTTCGGGCATACCATCACTTTATCGTATTGAATACAACTTCGTTTTCCTTTATTTTGATCGCAAATAATGCATTTCTTTTTCATTTCAGTTCCTATCTTTATGCAAATCGTTGGTGTTGATATGGTACTGTCTTTAGAACCTTGGCAGTGAATTTGCGAACGGTGCCTTAAGGTTGGCTCGTGATAAACTTTAGTATTCGGTATCCAAAATTCATATCAAGAAAGATCCGGGCAGCGGAACTCTCAATTATCAATACCGGTGAGTATCCAATTATCGAAGGCGGATTTGGTTGTCAACAGAGACCTTTTGCACACATTATCCGCATATTGGTTTTACCATATCCAGATTTGCTCCGAATGGATCTGATTTTTTCTTTTTTTAACCACGGATTTTCACAGAAGTACACTGAAATGGAAAATTGATAAACCCGGTTATCTGGAAAGAACAAGTGTATTGGATTTTGTGGGAGCGGCTTCCAGCCGCGATCTTTTTAATTTCCCTTTATCGGAAAGCTTCTCCAATTTGCCTTTAAAACGAATACAGGTGGCCGGTTCATGTCCGGTTTGTCCGTTGATAACCCAGGCTGTTCAGCAGACCAATGGACGCGGCGCGCAGGTCGGCACCGGAAAAGGTCCCGAGCGCTGCTTAGATTTGTTTCTTGTGTCTGTGTTCATGGTTGTATCTGTGTTTTTAGTTCCGTTTTTTGTCCTGCTCTATTCCTGCATAGACTTAATCAAATGTTTCCCCGCATCGGTCAGACGGTATTTCTGCAAACGGCAGTTGGGTTTGTCGGAGATGGTGTATTCGATAAAACCTGCTTTCCGCAGCTCAGGCAGTGCCTTGCGTAAATTGCCGCTTAGTTGCTTGTGCCCAAAGGCAGCAACGATCTCCGCCGATGACAGGGGTGCTTCAGCACATGCCAACAAAATGCGCCGGCTGACTTGTGCCCCGACTTGTGCCTCGACTTGTGCCCGCACTGTAGGGGTGACTTTTTCGGTGACGGATGAATCATTGGTGGAGGCGTTTTTGGAAGATGGAGCTTGTGTTCGCGAGGGCAAATGGACTCAGAGCATTGCCATAGGAAGTGAGAAATTTGTTAAGAAGACAAAGCAGGAGTTTGGCATCAGAGCAAAGGATAGAAAGGTCGTTGAGGCCAGGACAGCATATCAGCTTCGAGAACCACAGGTTGCTTATCCGGCCAATTTTGGCCTCGAAAACGACGATATTGGGGCTGAAAATACCTATCCTTGGGATGTTTATTAATAGATATCAGTATGATACCTTGGCCCGCCCCCGATTTGCGATTTGCTCGGCATACTTGAACATCCGGGCCATCCGGACCGCACTCAAAAATGAAACCGATTTTCATCGTTTAGCTCCGCTTCAACTTTCCCATGGTGTACAGCTTTCCCGGTGAGAACTTTTGGGCCCAATCTTCCAACGATTTTTTAGAGCCGGGTCGTGTAAATACAGGCGAACCGGATTCGTCTCTTTCCACAACAACAATCTGTGACAGTTTGAGTAGATCCAAAAAGTATGGCGAATGGGTTGTCGCAATAACCTGTCCACGCTTGGATTCAACAAAATAGCGGATTTCATCGACAAGCAAATGAATAGTTCGCGGATCGAGACCATTTTCGATCTCTTCAATAATGATCACAGGTGGAGGTTTTGGGTGGCGCAAAACCGCCAAAAGGGCGAGAATTCTAAGGGTCCCGGTGGAAAGTAGCCAGCCCGGCAGTTTGCCGGTAATATTTTCTTCAGACATCGTTAAATAAACTTTGCGGTCCAACTCGGATGCAACCGCTGGTTGGAGATCTTCTGCAAAAGGCAAAACACCTTTAAATGCCTCAATAATGCCGTTAAAGGACTGAAGATCCAGGTCTCGTATGGATTGAAGATAATCGGCAATATTAGAGCCGGTATGGTTCAATTTTATCACTCCGTAGGACCGCTCTTGCGGCATTGGTTCGGTCATTAAATGAGGATCAAGCCTTAAAAACTGCCAGTCGCTTACAAACGTTTTCAGTTTGGGATCTGTGATTTCACCTTTTGAGATAAATTTGTTCATTGGGGTTAATTCACCAAAATGATACGCAGCTTTGTAATCCTGGAAATAGATCCTGTTGAAAGTGGAATCCGCGACAACCTCCAGATGAAATTTTAGTTTTTCATCCTCTGATTTACCATGGAAAGTAAACGTCATGGGGTTAGAAACTTTATCTTTGATGGTTTTATGTTCTTTGGCCTTGTTCAAGATATGTTCGAACCCGTACCAGGAAGCCATGGCTTCATCCAGACCTTTTAATACAATCGATTGAAACGTTTCCATGGCCTCAACAATACTGCTTTTTCCGGAACCGTTGTTGCCGATAAAAACTGTTAGTGGAGTGAACCTAATGCTTTTGCTGTTTTGTGCAGCTTTGAAATTTCTCAGACAAAAGGATGATAAATTCATTTTAGCTTTCTTTTTGTTTTTTAAGATCCTCGACTTTTATCGGTTTAGCGCCCATGGCTATCAATGACAGGTTGGCTTCATCTTGGAAAGTAAGAATCTGTTTTCCGGATCCTATAATGTCTTTACAAAGATTTTCGCTTCGACTTCCAGGTGCAGCGTAGGGAAGGAAAGCATCTCTTGCAAGCATAGCAACTATCCGGTTGCGCTGTTCAGAAAGTGATGCGGTGACGCGCTTATGTTTTTTCTTGAAAGGAGACAGTACGAGCAACCTGCCGTTATCAATGGCCGCCTTCCAGGCATTAGGTATACGCATATTCTCGATGCTCCGGGCCGGGCAAACCACAAGTGGTTGAGACCCACTGAGAAGAAGGTCGAAAACGTCCTTTTCGATTGGTGAGTGGAAGCCGCTGATAAGTGGGATTCCGGCATCTCGAAAGGATCGGGCCAGATCGTAAGTTTTGAGTATGATGTCACCGGGGCATTTTACCGAACAGAAGAAACCAAGCAGATTTCTGTTTAAAATATCAATATTGCCAATCGTCCAGAAACAATCATAAAGAGGCCCTTTGCTTTTGCCTCCTCTCTTGAAAAAGTTCGTGAAATCAGAGGAACCGGAATGGATTATGTTTATTTTATGTATCACTTCAGGCGGTTCTATCCGTGACGCTATCCGT
>JAFDDW010000237.1 GCA_019310665.1 Deltaproteobacteria bacterium | reverse complement strand
CAGGGGCTGGTGATTATGGTGAAAAATATCCAAAACCAAAAAAATGGACAACTTCTCCTTCTCGTATCACTGAAATTGGAGACTTAGTTGTCTGTGTTCGTGCAACTATTGGCGACTTAAACTGGGCCGACAAAAAATACTGTCTTGGTCGAGGCGTGGCTGGGCTTAGAGCCAAAAAGGGTAAACTGAATATCAATTTTGCCGCGCATTATATCAATGCTAAAAAGATTGATTTAACCAAATTAGGCACAGGTTCCACTTTTCTGGCAATCCGCCGCGCTGATTTAGAAAATTTTCCCATTCCCTTGCCACCGTTGGCAGAACAGAAGCGCATTGCAGAAATTCTGGACAAGGCCGACGCCATACGCCGGAAACGTCGACAGGCGATTAAGCTCGCCGATGAGTTTTTGCGGTCGGTCTTTCTGGATATGTTTGGTGATCCAGTGACGAATCCAAAGGGGTATAGGAGCGCATCGCTTGGTGACCTTGTAGAAATTATTAGCGGCGGCACACCGAGCAAAGCGGAAAAAAGATTTTGGAATGGAATGTTCCCTTGGGTGTCTCCAAAAGACATGAAGTCTATAACAATTAATAATTCTATCGACAAAATTAGTGAAAATGTATTTTCAGAGACTCCTTTAAAAAGAATACCTCAGAAATCAATTTTAATAGTAATCAGAGGTATGATCTTAGCGCATACAATACCAATCGCAATAACTGAAAAAGAAGTCGCTATTAACCAGGATATCAAGGCGCTTATACCAAAGCAATCAATCGTGCCCCAATTCTTGCTTTGGTCACTCATCGTTATGCATAACTTCTTATTATCAAAAGTGTCTACTGCAGCTCATGGCACAAAACGACTCGATATGGAAAGTTTAAAAAATACAGCTATTCTGTTGCCTACGATTGTGCAACAGAATCAATTTGTTGAAATAGCCAATAAATTCTCATCAGTGAAAAGTGGACAAACTTTGTCATTGGAACAGAATAAAGCAATGTTTAATTCTTTATCTCAACGTGCCTTTCGTGGAGAGCTTTGATGCAGATTTCAGCCATTACCATCGAAAACTTCAAGGGTATTAAAGATCCTGTCCGCATAGATTTTAAGCCAATTACACTTCTGTTCGGCCCCAACAGCGCAGGCAAAAGCACCATCGTTCAGGCCCTGCAATATGCCCTTGAAATTTTCGAACGCAACAACCTCGATCCCGACAGAACATCCATCGGTGGAAAGGCGATCGATTTGGGCGGATTTGAAACCCTGGTTTACAATCACGACGTATCAAAATCAATTCGTCTCAAAATAGAACTGGATCTTCAAGACGAGGACCTGCCTCAATATTTTGACGGATATGAAGACATGGGGCTTTCTCAGTTTTCAGACAAGCAGATAGGAGTGATCCCCATGCGAGCGGTGTCCGCGGAAGTGGAGGTTGCCGTCAAGTGGAACCATCAGTTGAGCCGGCCGGTTCTTTCTGAATACACGGTGGATATAAACGGCGATCACCTGGCTACCATCGAAACCACGGATGACGGCAAGCAAGTGTTTCTATCGAAGATCAATCCATTCAATCCGGTGTTTCTGGAAAATATTAGCCCGGATGAAGCTAAAGGCATTATTGAACGATATTTTCTCGAAGAATCCGCCGGCGAAGAGGAATTTGAAAAACTGGGACCAATATTACCTGCGCTTATGACAAATTTCAAGATGGAAAAGGGGGTTGCAGGATTGACCCAGCCCATCGGGGTTGCCGGAACAGGCACTGCCATGCCGCAATGGGGTAAAGCCCTGCAATTTCACAGCCCCATCTGGACGGACGATACCGATCGAATCGATGAGGGCAATCTTTTGATGTGTTTGAGCGCGCTGATCGTTGGGCCGGGTGAACTGGTTCGTGATGGGCTGAAAAAAATGTGCTACATCGGCCCTATGCGAGAAATTCCGCCCCGTAATTTCACGTCGGAAAAATCACCGGATCCCTCCCGCTGGTCTTCCGGCCTGAAAGGCTGGGATATTTTATATAGTGCTGAGAAAGGCTTTGTCGAAAGTCTGAACAGTTGGCTAACGAATCAAGATCGCCTGAATACTGGATACAGCATTGAGGTAAAGCGTTATCGTGAAATCGATGTCGAAGATCCACTATCACTATTAATGTCTCAGGGGATTGGGCTGGAAGAAATGGATATGATTCAGACCCGAATTAACGAGATCCCCGTAAAAAGTTGCGTAGCTATTCGCGAAGAATTAACCGGTATGGAGTTGATGCCTCAGGATGTTGGTGTCGGTATTTCTCAGGTTTTGCCGGTTATTATTGGAGCTCTTTATATCAAGGATGGATTACTTGCAGTTGAGCAGCCTGAACTGCATATTCATCCAGCCCTTCAGGTTGCGATAGGGGATTTGTTCATATCAAAGGTTCAGAATAGAGGGGTATGCTTTCTCTTGGAAACTCACAGTGAGCACCTTATACTCAGGTTTCTTCGTCGTATTAGGGAAACCGGCGAGGACAGCCTGCCACCAGGCAAAGACCCGCTCCAGCCGGAACAACTGGCCGTCTACTATGTAGAACGGTGCCAAAAAGGGATTTCCCTGACTAAGATTCGAGTCGATAAGGATGGTGAATTTGTGGATTACTGGCCTAAGGGGTTTTTCAGTGAACGTGCGGAGGAACTTTTCTGATCATGATTTATGAATTTGCTCTGGAACCTGATCTGGTTGCCCGCTGGCATGACAGAAAAGAATATCTTTTTTTCGAAGAAAAGTTTGGCCTGCGTACAAGGAGAATCGTGTCTGCCTACCCTAAAAACAAGAAAAAATTGGTATGGAAGATATTTGAAGCAGGTCCGGCCGCTGATGATCAGAATGCGAAAATGAGGATGACCGAGCTGATTCAATTTCTTTGGCAAAATGCTATAAAAAGACCCAGCAGTTTTCCGGAAATAACCGTGTGGCTTGAACGGGCTGAGGCTGAGTACGCCGATCGGCCTTTTCGCGCGATCATTGCAACAAACAATCCCAGAAATCTACCCTTCGTAATACATGTCAAAGACCTTATCGAAAACGGGCATGAAAAATGGCAGGTTCCTGACACCTTCCCAACACCACGAAATGCACAGGAGATTGCAGGAGCAATTTCACCACTCATGCGGTTATGCCGCCGTGCCATTCTCATCGATCCTTATTTTGATCCGAACAAAATTCGCTTCCGTGACACACTTGAAGCGATCCTGTTATCATGCAGCGAAAACATATTTGGCATGTCAAATGTTGAGTTGGAATTACACACATCCATTGATCGATTCTTTAAACTTTGGGAGTGTGGTGAAAACCGATCATCTGATGAAGAGCAACGCGTTTATTGCAACCTGATATCGGATATCCAAAAACGGGTAGTCGGATTGGTGCCGGTAGGTATTCAATTGAAGGTAGTAATATGGAAGCAAAATGAAGGGGGTGAAAAGCTCCATAACCGCTATTTCCTTACCAATATGTTTGGTGTGATGTTCGGGACCGGATCAGATGCGTCCGGCAATCCTGATGCTGACGAGTCAGACGATATCGTTCTTCTGGAAGAGGGACAGTATCACATCAGATACCAACAATATGCAGGATCTAATCCTGCCTTCGAAAAAGTTGGTAAGTCTTTTTTTATAACCGGCCGGAAGATTTAATCCCATTCTTACTTTCCGAAATCTATTTAGAAAAAATAATAAATATTATTATTAAATAAAAATTTTTATTAATGCTTTTTAAAATGTTTTATCCCCCCCTCTCACCTTCTACTAAAATCATTCGACAATATTATATAACTTGCTTAATATATAGTTATTTACTTTATTATACATATTTCCGTTTAGAAATCACTTTTATATGAATCGTTGGCATTCATCTTGCTCTTATAAAAGTAAAATATTTTATTAAACTCTTACTATCATCGCTAAGACATAGACAAAAAGCGAAAAGCTGATATGTTGAAAAACGACAAAACTATCAATATAATTGCCGACGACCGCGAGCATAAAAGCGAAGTTATAAATTCGCTTATGGGTATCGAAAACGTTGAAGTATGCATTCGACGGCTTGCCATCGGTGATTATCAGGTTGAAAACCGGGTGATTGTCGAAAGAAAGACTTTAAAAGATTTTGCTGTATCGATTATTGACGGCAGGCTTTTTAAACAAATGATTCGCCTGGCAAATTCCAATTCTAAGGCCGTCTTGATCCTGGAGGGCACGGTCAGTGATACAGTCGAAATCGGGGTGACCAGAGAGGCCATGCAGGGGGCGCTGATTACCGTTTCTTTAATATTGGGGATACCGGTCCTGCGGTCGAAAGACCCTTCTGAAACCGCCAGATTAATGGTCTATATCGGCCGCCAGATAGAATCAATGGCCAAGGGCGGTATTCAGCGGCACGGCTATCGGCCGAAAACTAAACGGAAAAGACAACTTTTCATCTTGCAGGGATTGCCGGGAGTCGGTCCTGAGAAGGCCGAGCGGCTTCTCGCTGTGTTTGGCAGTGTTGAGGCCGCAATTTCTGCGAGCAGCAGCGAATTGCAGTCCGTAGACAGCATCGGAAAAAGCATTGCCGACAAGATCAAACTGGCGGTCAGCGAAGAAATGAAACCTTACTAATGATTTCATAAAAGCCGACATGAGATGGGTTCGTTTCAATCGCGGCTGGAAGCCGCTCCCACGGCTCGATGATGAAAATCATTAA
>JAFDDW010000236.1 GCA_019310665.1 Deltaproteobacteria bacterium | reverse complement strand
CAACGTGGTATGAAAATGGTCAGTTGATTGAGGAATACCTTGAAAGCTTCAAGAAACCATCAACCACAGAAGAAGTCAGCCGGAAGGAAAAGTTATCCCTTTTAAAATTGTTGAAAACAGCCCGGGGCAAACACAGCAAAATACATGACTGAAAAATCCACAGAGAACCAAAAACCCTTTTCTGATAAAATAACCGGCATTTTGAATTACAGCGCCCCGAACCTGGCCCTGGCCATCGGATATCGAACCGGTCTATTTGATGTCATGGACACTTTTGACACTCCCCAGACCCTGAAGGCGATTGCGGAAAGAGCCGACTTGAATCCGCGCTACATCAAAGAATGGCTGGGCGTCATGGTCAGCGGTGAAATAGTGGAAATTTCGATTGGCGAAGATGGCGATAATCGTTTTTATCTGCCGAAACCGCACGGAGACTTCCTTACACGACGGGCCGGAAATTCCAACCTGGGGGTCTACACCCAGGAAATACCGCTGTTGACCTCCTGTGCCATGGAAGCCGTAATTGAGGGATTTACCAGCGGAATCGGCGTCACCTATGATCGCTATCCTGAATTTCAGGCCTTCATGTCCCAGCTGGCCGATGCCAAACACCGCCAGGTTCTGGTAGACAAGTTTTTACCGGCTGTTGACGACGGCCGCCTCATCGGGCGCCTGCAATCCGGTATTCGCGTCTGTGATCTGGGTTGCGCTGAAGGCGTGGCACTGATGCTGATGGCCAAAGCCTTTCCCAATAGTAAATTTGTGGGAATCGATATTTCCCGGGAGGTCATCGAAACCGCACAAAGCAAGGCATCGAGACAACAGCTTGCCAACCTGGAATTTGTCACGCTGGATGCCGCCACGCTTAAAGACAATCGAGAATTTAAAGATGCCTTTGACTATGTCACGGCTTTTGATGCCGTCCATGACCAAACCCGGCCTTTGGATGTCCTTCTTGGAATCCGTCATATCCTGGCACCGGGCGGCATGTTTTCAATGGTGGATATTGCCGCCCGATCAGATCTGGCGGACAATCTGGAGCATCCGATGGGACCGTTTTTATACACGGTGAGCCTGATGCACTGCATGCCGGTGGGCCTGGTGGACGGGGGCACCGGCCTGGGAATGATGTGGGGACGGGAAAAGGCGGTCGAAATGCTTAAAAAAGCCGGCTTTCAGCAGGTACAGGTGCTGGAGATGCCGGAGGATCCTTTCAATCTGCATTATTTTAGTTTCAAATGATTGAGCGTTTTTTGCTCAATCAGGGTGTTACCGTGATGTAATATCCCTGATCCTCTCTCTGCAATAGCAGCACCATCGAATTTTTGTTGCGGAATTTGATGATGGCTTTCTTAAAATCCTCACTGTTTTCGATTGAATAATCATCTATCTGCCGAATCACGTCTCCCGGCCGGGCGCCGATGCCGGCAAGGTAAGAGTTCTTTTTTATGTCGGAAATCATCACGCCATTTCCGGCGCTGATTCGATATCGCCGACGCTTTTTCCGGGTTAAATCTTCTACCTTGATCCCCAGGATCCGATATGCCAGATCGTCAGCCAGAGCGATGGGAAACAACTTCGTTTTTACTACCGCGGTTTTCTTTTTACCGTTGCGCCAAAACTTGGCTTCCAGTGGGTTGCCGGCTGCCAGGCTTTTGGCGACCGATTGATAATCACCGACGGAATTAATTTTTTTGTTGCCGATTGAAAGAATAATATCGCTTTCCTGCAGTCCGGCTTTTTGGGCCGGACTTTTAGGCTCCACCGATGTTACGATGACGCCCTTTTTAACCGGAATTTTCAGATACCGGGCCAGTTTCTCATCGATGTTTTGAACCGTGATGCCGATCCAGGCCTGAATCACTTCGCCATATTGAATCAGGTCGGAGATAATTTTGCGGGCTTTGCTGATGGGAATCGCAAACCCGATTCCCTGGGCCTTGGCGTAGATGGCGGTATTGATGCCGATCAGGTCTCCGTTGATGTTCAAAAGCGGTCCGCCGCTGTTACCCGGGTTGATGGAGGCATCGATCTGGATGAAGTCGTGATACACGCGGTCTTCGGCGCGGATACTGCGGTTTAAGGCGCTGATGACCCCGGTTGTTACGGTGTGAGAAAATCCGAAGGGGTTTCCGATCGCGATGACGGTTTCGCCGATCATCAGATCATCACTGCTGCCCATTTTAATGGCGGGCAGATCCTGCTCGAAATCAATTTTTAACACCGCCAGATCAGAATCAGGATCCGCGCCCACAATTTTGGCCTCAAACTCGCGTTCATCCTCCAGGACCACTTTAATGGTGCCGGTTTTCTGAATGACGTGGGCATTGGTTAGAATAAGACCCTTTTTGCCGTCAATAATCACACCGGATCCCAGACTGGTATACTTCCCCCGGCGTTCAAACCGCGGGTCGAAAAAGTCTTTGAAAAATTCTTCGAAAAAGGGATTAAAACCGAATCCTGAAAATGGACTGGTCCGCTTGCGAACCTGGACAGCGGAGCTTATATTTACCACTGCCGGACTGATTTTGCGCACCGCCCTTACAACAGCGGTTTCCCGACTAAATTCATGGGCAAAACCGGCCGGGGGTTCCCACAGCAATAGAAAAGCAATTAGAAAACTGGACAGAACAAGCTGGATTCGAATTTCAGAAAGATGTCGTTTTGCTTGCATGGCTTCCTTTGACGGGTGCGGATTAATAATAGGGATAGCTGATAAACGTAATTGAGGATCGACAAATTCATCTGTTTAATGATAATCACCAATAAACCCGTCGCAACTTAAAAAATTACGGATCTATAACCCAAAGAAAGGCTATATTCATGATTCGATATTAAACCGCCGCAGACGTATAGAAAAAAATTCAGGATTAAGAAACTATATCGATATGACACATCACACGCTTGACGAAATACTGCCTTTTGTCGAAAGACCGAGCCGCTATCTGGGTTCGGAAATTAATACCATCAAAAAAGATCTCAACCGGGCGAAGCTTTGTTTTGCATTGGTGTTTCCGGACCTATATGAAATCGGCACCTCCCATTTCGGCATGCAGATACTTTACAACATTCTGAATGCCCATGTGGACATTGCGGCCGAAAGGGTTTTTTCGCCCGCAGTGGACATGGAAGCCCAGCTTAGAAATGCCGGCCGGCCCATCTTTTCTCTGGAGTCCCATGAGCCGGTCAACCATTTTGATATTGTCGGCTTCAGCCTTTTGTATGAGCTGAACTACACCAATGTCCTCACCATTCTCGATCTGGCCGGCATTCCCTTTCTGGCTTCGCAAAGGGATACGGCTCATCCATTGATTATTGCCGGCGGTCCCTGTACCTGCAACCCGGAGCCGGTAGCGGAATTCTTTGATGCCATGGTTGTGGGTGACGGTGAGGACATTATCATGCAAATGGCCGAAGCCTGGCTGAACTGGAAAAAAGACACCGCTGCCGGCAGGGAATATCTTTTAAAAATATGGTCGCAAATCGAAGGGGTCTATATCCCTTCTTTTTTCGAGGCCGGCTTTGATAACAACGGCTTTCAAACCGTAATCCCCCGGTATTCAAACTACCAGCAGGTGAAACGCGCCATTGTCGGCGATCTGGACAGCATCCCTTTCCCTGCAGAACCCGTTATAGCCTATGGCCGGCCGGTCCACGACCGGCTGCGACTGGAAGTTTCCCGCGGCTGCACCCGGGGCTGCCGGTTTTGCCAGGCCGGTATGATTTATCGTCCGGTGCGTGAGCGCTCACCGGAACAATTAATGTCATTGGCTGCCAGATCTATCGCCGCCACGGGTTATGAAGATATATCATTACTGTCTTTGAGCACAGGTGATTACGGCTGTATCGCCCCGCTGATTGAACAGCTGATGGTCAGCTTTGAATCTGATAATATTGCGGTTTCGCTGCCTTCGCTGCGTGCCGGAACTCTGACCCCGGAACTGATGAAGCTGATTAAAAAGGTTCGCAAAACCGGTTTTACCATTGCGCCGGAAGCCGGCAGTCAGAGATTGCGGGATGTGATCAATAAAAATATCAGTGAAGACGAAATTGTTAAAACCGTTCAGAATGCCTTTGACCTTGGCTGGCAGGTGATCAAGCTTTATTTTATGATCGGGCTTCCCACCGAAACCGATGAGGACCTGGAGGCGTTGGTGGATCTGGTGAAAAAACTGCGAAAAATCAAAGGTCCCAAGGGCCGCTGGGGCAAGATCAATGTCAGTGTCGCGACCTTCATTCCTAAGGCTCACACCCCCTTCCAATGGGCCGGCCAACTCTCACTGGCAGAATCAAGGTCAAAAATCAACTGGCTACATCATCAATTGCGGCTGCCCGGAATTCAGTTCAAATGGCAAAACCCGGAGGTCAGCTGGCTGGAAGGTCTCTGGGCCCGGGGGGATCGACGGCTGAGCCGCCTGCTGATTGCCGCCTATAATAAAGGATGCAAGTTTGACGGCTGGAGCGATCAGTTTAACTACCCGGCCTGGGAGGCGGCAATGGCAGAGACCGGTGTCGACCCTGATTTTTTTACTGTCAGGAAACGGGATGTCAACGAACCGTTGCCCTGGGACCATATCGACAGCCGGGTCGATAAATCCTTTCTAAGTCAGGAATGGGAAAATGCTTTAGAAAACAAATTCACAGGCGATTGCCGCCTGGAGGATTGCAACCAGTGCGGTGTCTGCGATTTTGAAGAAATCGATATCAGAACCTATCAGGCCTTTAAAAAAGAACTCGTCCG
>JAFDDW010000235.1 GCA_019310665.1 Deltaproteobacteria bacterium | reverse complement strand
AACGCCTTCGTGCCGGTAACAATCCAGGCCTGTTCCCGGACCGTAAAGCTCTGTCATTCCCACTATATCAAACATATCTTCTAAATCAAGCAGCTCTTTGATCCGCGCGCGCATGGCATCGCTGCTTCTCTCCGAGCCGAAAATCATCTTTTTGAGCCTAATTTGATCTTTCAGCTTTCTGCGGTTGACCTCCTCGGCCATCAAAAGGCCCATGGATGCCGTACAGCACATCACGGTGGTCTGCAAATCCACCAGGAACCGGCACTGCATGTCGACATTTCCCGGACCCACTGGAAGGGCCATGGCGCCGAATTTTTCACAGCCCAGCTGAAAACCCACCCCGGCCGTCCAGACCCCGTACCCAACAGCAATTTGGACCCTGTCTTGCCGGGTCAGTCCGGCCATCTCGTAACATCGGGCAAAAAAATGTGTCCAATCATCAATATCTTTCTGGGTATAGGTTAAAATTTTCCGCTTTCCGGTCGTACCGGATGAGGCATGAATCCTGACGACCTCAGAGTCCGGGACCGATAACAGGGGAAAGGGATACCCTTCCCGCAGGTCGTCAGCCTGGGTGAACGGAAGCTTACGGATGTCATCCAGGGTTTGAATATCGGTGGGCGAGACACCGGCCTGGTCAAGTTTTTTCCGATAAAAAGAAGACCCCTCGTAGGCATGCCCTACCGTCCATTGAAGGCCTTTTAGCTGGTGCTGCAATAATTCATCAGAGCTATTAAAAAAAGGCATGAATGTTTTCGTCATAAATAAGCTCCTCAAAATTTGGTTGATCAACTCATTCAACCCTATCAACTATTCAACTTAATCAACTCAATCAACCAGGCTATTCTATTTTCTTGCGGTAGCCTTACTTTTACTATAAAGCCTTTTTCTTCGCGGCACGTAAATTTTGGGTCTCTTCCAGATCCACTTCCAGCGTCCCCGGATCAACCACCACGCCGTAATCTTCCCGGGCCTTTTCAATGCTCACATACCCGTTGGCAACATCCTGTCTAACTGCCTCCGGATCACGCTTGAAGGCGTCTCCATACCCACCGCCGCCGGCACTGAGAAATTGAATGACGTCCCCGGTATGACACAGGGTCAATCCGCTGGGGTCGCCATCTTTGTCGTTGACCAAAAATTTGGCCATTACGCCAGGCCCTGCGCCAAACAGTCCCTGGGGAGCATACTTGAAGCGCCCGGCCTGCAATGCTATCGAAGTGGGACCCTGGGGAGCGGTGTCGTCATCCGGTACCCTGATGACCATTTTACGCCCCAGACCGCCCCGCATTTTTCCGGGTCCACCAGAATCGCACACCAGGCTGCGCTCTTCCACCATCAGAGGGGTATCGCTCTCAAATATTTCCACCGGGGTATTGGCCCCATTGGCGGGGAAAATGGCACAGTAATGACCGTCCATACGACTGCCGGCTCCCAAACCACCCCCCCGAATGATCATGGTAAGCCAGGGATTGCCGTTGGAGCGTTTGCCGTAAAAAATATTGGTCTGGGCCGGGGTGCCACCGCTTTCAGCAATGATATTATCCGGGGTAGCTTCGGCCAGCGCTTTGAAAACCATTTCGGTCATGAAATGACCGATTTGCATTCTGGCGGCCACAGCGGCCGGGAATTTGCAATTCACCACCGTACCCTCGGGGGCCGTCATTTTCACCGGACGAATGGCCCCTTCATTGATCGGGATATCGGGATCAAAGGCGCTTTTTACAGCCATAAAAACGTAGGCATAGGTAAAATTGTACACCACATTGCCGCCCCAATCCACCTGGGATGACGTACCGTCAAAATCAACGTGAATATCGCTGTCTTTTACTTCCACTTTCAGGTTGATGCTGATATCATCTCTTTTGCCGGCCCCCTCAATAATGCCTTCATAGGGATAGACCCCATTTGGAATCCTGGCGATAGCCTCCCGCATGCTTTTTTCGGTGCGATCAATAATTTCATCGGCCAGGTCATCCAGTGTATCCAGCCCTTCGTCTTCCAACATCTCGATGACCTTCTGAGCACATACATGGTTGGCAGCTACCTGGGAACGGATATCCCCGGTTACTTCCTCCGGGGTCCTTACATTCCAACGAATCAGATTCAGCACACTCTCGTTGAGAACGCCCGCCTCATACAGTCTGAGAGGGGGTATAAAAATGCCTTCTTCATAGACTTGACGATTGTCTGATGCCACCCGGCCGCCGATATCAGAGTGGTGAAAAACACAGGCCGTAAAGGCCACCGGGCGTTCTTTGTAGAAAATCGGACTCATCACACAGACATCGTTTAAATGCCCGGCCAGAAGCCAGGGATCGTTCACAATGAAGACGTCACCCGGCCGGTAATCACTCAGGGGGATAGAGTTGACCAGTTTTTTAACACCCAAAGCCATGGCACCGGCCTGACCCGGCGTGCAAAATGTTCCCTGAACAAGTTCCTGCCCCCGGCTGTCGGTAAACATACAGGTGTAATCATGGGCGTCGCGCAACAGACTTGAAAACGCTGTCCGGGCGACGGAAGCATCCGCCTCGTCAACGATCGAAACCAGCCTGCGCCAGAGAATTTCCAACGTAATCGGATCAAAATTAGACGGCAGCGATCCGCCCATTTTATTTTCGTTTGGCATATTTAATGCTCCTCTGGAATGCCCGTCTTATATTTTTTGATACTAACTCAACTTTCTGGTTTCATGTGGGAGCGGCTTCCAGCCGCGATAAATGTGCACATGATGATGCTATATCGCGACAAGATGCCGCTCCTACATCTATTTTTCAGGGTTATTTCGCTCGAATCCAGAAAGCTGAAATACTAATTTAAATTTCGTCCTTTAAATTTAAATTAATCCATACAAACCCATACTCATCCACACGGGCGCTGGCATCCTCACCCACAATGATGGTCGATTCTCGCTCCTCGATAATAGCAGGGCCCTGCATCGCCGCACCCGGAAAAAGTTTATACCGATCGTAAACTGTAAATGGAAGGTATTCCTTGCGGACCAGAGAGAAAGCACTGCGTTCGCCTTTTATGCAGTCCGCCAGTTTCGTCTCAGTCTGCTGGATAGGGGGTATGTGGAACTCTCGTGACGGAAGGCTGGCCCGAACCTTAAAGGTCACCAATTCGACCGGTGTTTCCGGATACGTTCGACCGTATAGCTTCTTGTAAGCATCGTCGAAAAGCCCGCGAATCTGATCCTTTTCCCACTGGTCAAAGGGTTTCCGGTCAATCGACAGATCGGTTTCCGCACCCTGCCCCACAAAGCGCATCATCAGCGTGCGCTCAAAAATGATTCCCTCGTCTTTGCCGGCTTGCTGGAGGATAGCGGCGCTTTCTTTTTCAAGCTCCCGGAATAAGCTCTCGATCTCTTTCAAATCGACATCGTCCAGGGTGACACGGTGGCTTCGGGTAAGATCAAAGGCCACCGGAGCGGTGAAAAATCCAAGGGCAGATCCCACTCCGGCCAAGGGAGGGACCAGGATACGAGGTGCACCGATTTTTTTGGCCAGGCCGTAGGCATGCACCGGCCCGGCACCACCAAAAGCGGAAATGGTGACAATATTCGGATTGCCGCCTTTTTCGGCGATATGGGTTTTGGCTGCGGCCGCCATGGTTTCGTTGATCAGGTCGTGGATTCCAAAGGCTGCTTCCACAAGCGTTGTCCCAAGGGGGTTGGCTACTTTTTCTTCCATCGTTTTTTCCGAAGCCGCCATATCCAGGGGCATGGTACCGCCCAGAAAATAGTTTGGATCCAGATAGCCCAGCAACAGATCGGCATCGGTCACCGTGGGATTTTCGCCCCCGCGTCCGTAACAGGCCGGACCCGGATCGGCCCCCGCACTTTCAGGCCCCACCTGTAAAAGACCCATTTTGCTCATTTTGGCAATACTGCCGCCACCGGCCCCGATTTCCATTAAATCCACCACCGGCACCTGAATGGGCAAACCGCTTCCCTTTTTAAACCGCTGGACACGCCCCACCTCAAATGTGGAAACCAGCCCGGCGTGACCTTTTTGGATCAGGCAGGACTTCGCCGTTGTCCCGCCCATGTCAAAGCAGAAAATGTCCTTTATCTGAAACATCCTGCCGTAATGCTGGGATGCGATAACGGCTGCAGTGGGTCCGGATTCAATAATTCTCACCGGAAACTGCCGGGCGGTCTCTACCGAGGTAATCCCGCCACTGGATAACATGATAAACAGTTTTCCCTTAAATCCTAAGGCTTCCAGACGGGATGAAAGTTTGGCCAGGTACCGGGCCGTAATCGGCTTGACATAAGCGTTGGTTGCGGTGGTGCAGGTCCTTTCATATTCGCGGATCTGCGGCAAAACTTCATATGAAGTCGATAAAGACAGTTCCGGGGCCAGTTGATCAACCATTTCTTTTATTTTAATCTCGTGCACCGGATTCTCGAAGGAATTGATAAGACACACCGCCAGAGATTCAATCCCTGATTCAAGCAGTTCGGAAAGTACTTTTTGTACATCCTTGGCTTCCAGGGCCCTAATTACACGACCATCGCTGGTAATGCGTTCTGAAACTTCGTAACGAAGCGATCGTGGGACCAGCGGCAGCGGGTATTCGGCAAAAATGTCATAGGCATCGTAGCGCATTTCGCGGCCCAGTTCGAGAACATCCCGAAAACCTTTGGTGGTGATCAGACCGGTTTTAGCTCCTTTGCGCTCGATGATGGCGTTGATCACCAGGGTGGTCCCGTGGATAATTTCATCAATTTTGGGC
>JAFDDW010000234.1 GCA_019310665.1 Deltaproteobacteria bacterium | reverse complement strand
AAATCAATCGTAACCTGTTCTTTGCGACCCTGCACGGATCGGCCGACCCGTCCCACGATTTGCTGCCCGGTGGAGACCTTCAACTTGCGGGCCACCGAGGCTGAGAGCACAATGGCATTATTGTGCGCCGGTACCTCGCCCCATTTTTCAATTAACGGGTCATCCGTGCCCGTGGGGATGAGATCGACCGCCAGCGTTCGCGCCTTGCCCTTAATTTTATGATAGAGAATCATGTTGGCTGCAATCGAGCGCGTCTGGGGGATAATAAAAGCAACTCCCGGACGTTTGGCGGCCGCTGCAAACCAATCATGATCATAGCGGCCGCTCCCTACCGGTGAGATCTCAAGGTTTCGTGGATCCTGAACCAGGCGATCCACCATGGTATTGATAATCCCGCTCTTGACGCCGAACAATACCAGCAGCGGCGCCAGGATCGCAGCCAATCCTAAAATCGTACAGGCCGAAAGCAGCCGCTCATAGGAGTAGTCACGCAGTGATAGTCGAACGATGGTTTTCAGTTCATGCATCGTGATTTAATACCTAAACCCGGATAAACCGGAAAATGCCTAAAGTGAGCTAAAGTGCCTAAAATGCCTAAAATTGTGGTGTCGCTTCGCTCCGTCAATTATGTATAATTCTGAATAATCCATTAAATAGACAGTATTCCCTAATTCTTCATTCGACCTTCGCCATTCGTCATTCCAATCACCCCGACACCCTGGCCCTCACCGATCCTTTGGTCTTGTCCTTTTTCAAGTTGAATTTGATGCGCCTGAATCCAAGTTCTTCCACGCGATCCCACTCGTGGGTTGCCACCACGAGGGTTACGCCTTTTTCCTCGGTCAGGCGAGTAAAAAGCCCCATGATTTCCTCGGCGTTGATTGGATCGAGCGAGGCGGTGGGTTCATCGGCAATGACAACGGACGGCTCGTGGGCCATCGCCCGGGCGATTGAAACTCTCTGCCGTTCTCCGACCGAGAGTTGGGCGGGAAATTTATCCAGGTGGCGGTCGATACCCAGCTTTTCGGCAACCGTTTTAACTGCGTCTTGCTCCGCGAGACCAAGTCCATAGCAGGTTAATGCAATGTTGTCATAAACGGAAAGGAAAGGCAGCAAGCCACCGGTCTGAAGGACATAACCGATATAGCGCATGCGCGCGCGGGCCAGACGGTCTAATTTTTTGCGTTTCCAGGTATGGGCCACATCCAAACGTTTATCTCGGGCGGTAAAAAATGCAAATTCACCGGCGCTGTCCGGCTGCAAAATCATGGCCAGCAAGTCCAGCAGGGTACTCTTGCCGCAACCGCTGGATCCCACCAGGGCCACCTTTTCGCCCTGGCGAATAATCAATTCCGGCACGGTTAATTCAAAACCGTGTTCTCCGGACCAGTTTTTGGTAACCCTGTTAAGTTGGAAAACGACCCGCGCTTTTTTGCCATCCCCGCCATTACCGGTTGATGATTTCTTATTTGCGGCTTTATCGGTCTGCTTGTTTTTGCGGCCTGGCAACAACGACCCCCTATATATTTTTGAGTTAGATACAGTATATCCAAAAGAGAAGGAAAGTAGAATATCAAACTATTGAGTCCATGATTGATGAAATTCCAAGCACCAATTAACAAATAACAAACAATATCCAAATTCCAAGCTCCAAAAAATCCCCCTTACCCCCTTTAGAAAAGGGGGAAACACGTTTTGAATTTGATTCATTGAGTATTGGGATTTGTTTGTAATTTGGGTTTTGTTATTTGGGATTTCATCGACATCATTTAGTAATAATGAGAACTATAAAATCGCTCCGATCTATAAAAATTATAATTAGAGTATGGCCATTTTAGGGCATCATGCTCAGCGGCACCCGATAGACGCTGTCGCCGGGATCAGTTGATCCGAAACTGATCCAACTTGAAACATCGTTATTGTACTGCTGATATCGCCTGATCTTGGATTTTATATCGTCTACCAGAGCCTGCTGCTCCCCCACACTCATGCGATACCAGTCTTCTTCCGTCAAACGCATAATGCTGCTGCGATAGGGAAGATCATCAAGGAATTCGCCGAGCAAACCCAGCTGTCCCAAATTCTGGTTGGGCTTCAGGCTGAACTGGGTGGGGTCCCGCGAGATTTGAGCAGCCGCCGACAGGATACCCTGGAAGAAATCCCGGGCGCCGGTACGTTTGGTTCGCTGGGCCTGGTCTAATATCACCCTTAACCGTTGATACAGGTCGCTGAGTTGGTTTTTGCTGAGCAGGACGGTTACTTTAAAAGAAGGCGTGTCCGGTCGCGCCAGATCCATATCGGAAACCCAGGAAGTCACCACCTGGGGCGCCTCGACTTTTCCGCGCCGTCCCAGGAACTCGAGCTGCATGGCATAGCCCAGAATGGCTGCCTTACGCTCGGCCTCCGCAACCACGCCACCGGTCCCGGATGAAGGCTGGTCCGGCAGCTGCAAACGCTCACCGGTACCGGCAGCCTTTACGAGCCGCACCATTTGAGCTGCGACGCCCTCAACCACCCGCCCGAAAGTTTGCACGCCGGTCCGCGTATCACTGGCATCAATGGGCAGATAGAGGTCACCGATAGCTGAATCGGATTGTCCGGTCAGCGCCCGGTACCGGGCCTCAGCGTAATTAATGTTGTTGCGTTTTTCTGCCAGGGGCGTCCTGAGATGGAGCACAAAAGTTCTGACACCCTTGGCGGCTGCCATATCGGCAATTTCAGCCTCATTCATACCGGTCGTGGAATAAGGGTCATCATTACGTATGGGGCCGGCGTCTGTAATAAGGAGCATAATTCGCGACTGATAAGCTGACCAGCTCAATTTTTCGAGAGCCGTTTTAAGGCCGGCAAAGGCGTCTTCGTTAAACGAATGCGACGAAACCTTGGCTTCTTCAGCAGCTGCCAGGGCGCTCTCGAACTCGGTGCGCTGCCTCCCGTCTCTCAGATCTGACAGGACTTTGCTGACATATTTGAGGTCCGGCGTTTTTTCCGTACTGCTGCGAAAAGCAACTAATCCAAAGGCCACTTTGTCGGCCAGTCCGGCCGCTTGTATGGCATCGTATATTTTGCGCACGGCCTGCCGGGTGCGATCGATATAAGGTTTCATCGAAATAGTCGTATCGAGAACAAATACGATGCTGGTCCGTAACTCCGATTCTTCCGGCAGCTGCCAGTTCCCCGGATCAATAGATGCAAGCTCAAGAAATTTGACTCCCTCAAAGAGCTCCACGGTCTGAAAAATCGGCATGAGATAAAAGCGCTTTCTGGAAACCGCTTCCTCGGAGGGCTCCATCGCCAGAACCGGAAAATCCTCCGGCGAAGGAGAGTTGCCTGCCTGGATAGACTCGAATTGAGAGGCAAACTGAATGGCTTCCTCGCTGGGCGATGCCGAGCCGGCTACCCGATCAAGGGCCTCCAGACTCTTGAAGAACAGAACGGGCTGGCGGCCCTGTCGCTCGGTGAAAATCAGGCTTAAGGCTTGGCGCCACTCGGAAATTTTGTCTTCCTTTACCCAGCCACTCATCTCACAACGGCTTGACAGTCCGACCTTTAACCAATCGGTATCATCGGCTGCAGTTCGTTCATATACATAAAAAACGGTGAAGGGTGCAATTCTTGCCTCCAATATCTGCGCCGACCGGCTGGCGGATGCATATAGATTCGCTCCGGGGTGGGTAATCACCTGTTGAAATAAGGAGCGCTTGCCGGGAACGAGCAAGGGTTTACACTGCTGCGCCGGGGCATCCTTACCCCAGACCGGCATCAGGCAAATCAAAGCAATCATTGCTGCAAAAAATGCTTTCATTCGGAAAAGTTTTCCAATCAGCATTGTCCATCCTTTCAGGTAGTAATTCAACGCCAGTCATTTAATAATTCACGCGCTTCGTAAGAGCCCTGGTTCGCTTGCTCCTCAACCCAGCTGCGAAGCTGAGCAAGCCGGGTCTTGGCGGTTTCCTGCCCTCCTGCCAGGGCCTCCGTATACCAACCATAGGCGGTTTCCGGATTCTTACGAATGGTGCCGCTGGGCGCTTTATCGGTCGGGTCATAATAGCGGGCGACCGCCAGCGCAGCTTCTGCATTCCCGCTATCAGCTGCAAACTCCAGCAAAAGAAACGCCGCATCCCTCCGTTCAGGGCTTTCAGGTAAGGCCTTGGCCAGGGCCAGGGCGGCTTCGGGTGTTATACCCTCGCGCAGGGCCTTGCGTGCCTTTTCCAGCACCGGTGCATCAGGAGTGTAAGACGGTGGCGGGGGTGGCACAATCGCTTCCTTTTTGGGAGGCAGGTTGGCCATCCGCGGCAACTCGGGTTTTTGGGCCTCCTTCGGCTTCACCTCATCCACCTGGAATGATTGCCAGACTAAATAGCCGGCGACAACGAGGACGACCAATCCAACCATACCTGAAATTACGACAATCCACAAACGTTCCGGGGATTTTTCATTGAATGCCACATTTTTTCCTTTTAGATTATCGTTACAGAAGAATGAAAATTATCGAGTAGACTTGTGTACGCGGGGGTCGCGTCTTGATTAGTGATTATTGTGTCCTATATCGAAATCTATAAGAAATTCAGTGCAAGGTCAAGAGATTTGGATTTAATAGCGTAATGTTCCCAGCTTATAAAAAAATATTAATTTCGGAGAATTGGGTCTGTTAAAAGATATCTCGTCAATCTTAAGATCAAGAACGTCCCAACATATTCAAAAACCTGTTGGGTTGCACCGATACAGTTCGGTCAGCAGCGCG
>JAFDDW010000005.1 GCA_019310665.1 Deltaproteobacteria bacterium | reverse complement strand
CAATCAACTGAAATACCGTATGGCACATGTGTACAGTCTCGATCCACGCGGGTCCTGGATCTTGGACCCGGAAGGCAACCGGGTGGGAATCTGGTATTCATCCCAGAGCACTACGAGGATCAGAATCGAAAAAAATAACCAGATCGTTGTGCTGACGCCTGAGCCACCGGAGTTAAGGGGAATACCCTAGCTATAAATGTGTCTCATAAACATTATTTGTAATTTGGTGCTTGTGATTTGGCATTTACTAGACATCAGGGTTAAACAGCTAACTAGATGGGAAAAAATATGACCGGGAAAAGAAGAATTTTCGCTGCTTCCGTATTGCTCAGTATCTGGTTACTCGCGGGTTGTGCTGCCGTGATTGTCGGCGCCGGTGTTGGTGCCGGAACATACACCTATATCAAAGGGGATTTGAAAAGATCTTACCCGGTCAAATTTGACAAGGCCTTGAACGTTTGCATCAGCATCCTGGAGGACCTCAACCAGCCGATTGTCGAAAAAACCACGGATGGCGAAAAAACAACCATCAAAACCAAAAGAAAAGATGGTTCGGCCCAGACCATTAATGTCGCCATAGAAAGTACCGAATGGACCCAGGTATCCGTAAGAACCGGCTTGGTTGGATATTGGAAAAGAGATGTGTCAGAGCAGTTTCATAAGTTTATCGCTGAGAGGCTCAAGGAGTAGCTCATCGCTGGTAACTGGTTGCTGGTCACCGGTAGCTGGTTGCCGTTGACTCTTGATACTCGATGCTGGATGCTCGATACTTGATAATCTGCATTTACGGACCAGTCAGAATGTCATCGAGAATCGAGCATCCAGTATCCAGTATCAATCGGTATCAGCAACTATACCTTCGCAAGAGACCAGAGACCAGCATCAGTTTTTCAGCTGCTGCTGGGCAAACGGCAGTTCATGGTTAAGAGCGTCAATTTGATCCTGCTCCAGGCGGTTGATTTCATCCATGTGGTTTTGCATAATCTGCAGCATGCGAGGGTCGCTAAAACGGTGCAGGCTGAAACTGGATACGGCGGTAAAACCGCGTCGAATCTTATGCGCCCCGCCGGCACCCGGGTCAAAACGATGAATGCCATTTTCAATGGCCCACTCAATGGGCGCGTAGTAACAGGCATTAAAATGCAGCGAATTAATCGGGTGGGTACATCCCCAGTACCGACCGTAAAGTTGCCTGCCCTTTGTCACCAGCATCGACATTCCTACCGGTAAAGATGAATCCTTGCGGTCATAGGCCGCAATAAACACCAGCCGATGACGGTAACGATCATACAATCCCTCAAAAAATGATTCGGTAAGATACCGGCATCCCCAGGGGCCGAATTTGTCGTTGGTATGCTCATAAAACCTGTACATCAGTGGAAAAAAGGTGCGGGGAATCCTTTCATCGGTCAGAATTCTTAATGCGATCCCCTGCTTTTCGATCGCTTTGCGCTCCCGTTTGATGTTGCGTCGCTGGTTGGAATTAAATATTGCCAGATAATCATCAAAGCCATTATATCCTTGATTGAGCCAGGCGTAACTTTGATGCTGCCAACCGAAATATCCTAAATCGAGCATCTCACGATGCCACTCGGGGTCAACAAAAAGGAAGCTGCTACCGGACAAAAGATAGCGCCGGCACAATCGATCAATTTCAGCCACCATTACCGATGTCAATTGCGGCACATCTTCTCCGGGGGCAATTAAAAAGCGATAGCCGGACATGGGTGTGAAAGGACTCATCCCGACTATTTTAGGGTAATACTCAATTCCCATGCGGCCGGCGACATCTGCCCACACGTGATCGAAAACAAATTCACCGGCACTGTGCCCTTTGATGTACATTGGCGCGGCGGCTACCAAATCCGAACCGCGGCGTACCGTCAGGTGGTGCGGCAGCCAGCCTGTTTTGGCCGTGGTGCTGCCGGATAGTTCCATCAGCCGCAACCAGTGCCATTCGAGAAAAGGCGTTGGCAGTCGTTTTGCCAGGCCATCCCATTCATCCCGGTTTATCTCGGAGATATTTTGAATCCAGGAAATTGAATAGGCAGAAGATGTCAGTTTTGCCATAAGGTCACCACCGGATACATTCGATAACTCCATTAAAATTAAGTCCGATATTGGGCTCTGTCACTTTTTTTAATGGACTCGATGCAGATATACCAATTTCTTGACAATCCTCGTAAAATAAACAATATTAAAAAATTAAACTAGAAAATCTCGAGGTAAAGGAAACCCAACATGCCGATATATGAATTTAGGTGTTTGAAATGCAATGACTGTTTTGAATTTTTGTTAAGAAACCAGGAAGAGCAGATAGAACTCAGATGTCCCAAATGCAAATCCGAAGAGTTGGAACGGGTAATGAGTGCTTCGTGCCATTCCATGGGTGACGCTTCCCCAAAAGGAGAATCTGCCCAATCGCAAACCCGATCCTGTCCGAGCGGAACCTGCACGACTTACGACATCCCCGGGCACAGCCAATAGTTATGAGACATTCTATAAATATCCGAAAATATAAAATTTGTTAGACCCAAAAATTATCCCGCAGATGGAAAAATGAAACAGGTACACATTCAAGAAAAACAGCAGTTCAAAAAGCTGTTTAAACAGGAACATATCGACAATTTCGAAGCTCGGTTCAAAGTTTTAGAGGCTTTCTTGCAAACTGAAAAGCACGTTACCGTCGAGGAGGTAGTTCAGCTGCTTGAAAAAAACGGCTGGGAACTGGAACCGGAATTAGTCCGCGAAACACTTCAATTAATGTGTCGATTCGGGTTTGCCCACCAAAGCCGTTTTGATAATGGTGTGATTCGCTATGAACACCGGCACCTGGGTCAACACCATGATCACATGATCTGCACGAAATGCCGAAAAATTCTGGAATTCGAAGAAGAACAGATCGAGCAATTGCAGATTAAGATCGCTGCAGCCAATGGGTTTCACATGCTGCAACATCGGTTGGAAATTTACGGAATCTGTAATGACTGCCTCCAAGACCAGATACAGCTAATGCCGCTGACTGTGGCCAAACCGGGGCAACGACTCGTCATCAGAGAAACCAGGGGTGGCGCAGGCTTTAAAATGAGGCTGTTGACCATGGGTTTGCGAAAGGGCGATCGAATTGAGATAATTACCAATAACGGCTACGGACAATTGGCCATCGCAGCTGATTCAAAACGCTATGTGCTGGGACGGGGCCTGGCTGAAAAAATAATGGTCGAACAAGATAATCCGTAATGTGTAATTCTATACATTATTTGCAATATTTAAGTTGATAGTATGAAATGATTCCAGATGAACCTTCTTATATCAGGACCCTTGAAAAGGGCTTGCTCAAGGAAAAAGCAGCCAAAGCATACAGCCTTTTGAAATCGTGCACGCTTTGCCCCAGAAAATGCGGCGTTGACCGGCTTGCCGGCGAAACGGGGTTCTGCAATACCGCCAGCCTCTCCTGGGTGTCCAGCTACAATCCGCATTTTGGAGAAGAGGAACCGCTGGTCGGAACCCACGGTTCCGGCACCATTTTTTTTACCCATTGCAATCTGCTGTGCTTATTTTGCCAGAACTTTGATATCAGTCACCAGGGCCAGGGGCGGGAGTTAACAAATGAGGAACTGGCAGGCTTGATGCTCGCGCTGCAAAATCAGGGCTGCCACAATATTAATTTCGTTACGCCGTCGCATGTCGTGCCCCAAATCCTGGCCGCCGTTGAAATTGCTGCCCGACACGGGCTTTCGATTCCTCTGGTTTATAACACCGGTGGTTATGATCGCGTGTCAACTTTAAAATTACTTGACGGTGTATTTGATATTTATATGCCGGATTTTAAATTTTGGGATCCGCAAGTTGCCGCAAGCAGCTGCCAGGCCGGTGATTATCCGGAGGTGACCCGCCGAGCCCTGGCTGAAATGCATCGGCAGGTGGGAGATTTGAAAATTGATGATGCCGGTATTGCCCGGCGCGGACTGTTAATCCGTCACCTGGTATTACCCGGGAGCCTGGCGGGAACCCGTGAAGTCATGCGATTTATTGCCCGAAAAATATCTCCCGCAAGCTATGTCAACGTTATGTCGCAATATCGACCCTGCGGCAGAGCGGCCGAGGTAAACGGGCTTGATTCGCCTCTTTCGCCCGGGGATTTTCAAAGCGCGGTCCAGGCAGCCGAAGAAGAAGGCATCCAACGTCTGGATCAACCACATCGCGGGCTTATGGATAGGTAACCAACCGAGAGATAGTCACGAAATTGATTTTTCATGAGTTTCATTTTACGAGTGATTAATGAGCAAAATATACGCCATAGGGGATATCCACGGTTGCTACGATCAACTGTTAACGCTGATGGAAAAAATTCCCATCGATTTTAAACGGGACACCCTGGTGTTTATGGGCGACTATATTGACCGGGGGACCCAATCGGTTGAAGTCGTTGATTATCTGATAAAATTAAAAAAGCGTGTACCGGGTATCATCTTTTTAAAAGGCAACCATGAAGATATGCTTGAAAAATATCTGGACGGCACCGACCGCTTCACTTATCTGCTAAACGGCGGGCAACAAACCCTCGACAGCTACTTGAGCAAGTCGGCTCAAACCGGAACCCATCCGATTCCCCCTGAACACATGGCATTTTTTAAATCATTGAGACTCATTCACGAAACCGAAGATTACATTTTTGTTCATGCCGGTCTTCGACCCAAAGTGTCACTGGAATCCCAGGATACAGAAGACCTGCTATGGATCCGCGATAAATTTCTCTATACTCGATACGACTTCGGCAAAACGGTAATTTTCGGCCACACCCCACTGGGTGAGCCCTTGGTGGAATCCAATAAGGTTGGTATTGATACCGGGGCAGTATATGGTAATGCACTGACCTGTGTTCAATTGCCTGATCTTGAATTTTATACAGCCTAAACTTTTGTTTGACAAATTACAGAGGATTCCAATACCATTCTTAATAACCAGCGCTGAGATTTAGATGCGGATTCAAATCTCAGACAGCTCGCGGATTCGTGGATGTGTTTGGTAACCGCTTGGGCCGATAGGCCCTTAACCTTTTACTTCCTTTCAATGAAAAGCAGATAAATTCATCATCATGAAACCCTATTCGCTATTTTTAAGTTTCCTGATTGTCATTATGGCCGGAACCGCCATGGCGGAACGGTTGACCATTGTTGCCCCGGTGGCCAATATTCGTTCCGGACCCGCTACTAACTCCGACATATTGTGGAAGGTAGAAAAATACTACCCCATATTTGTAATTAAAAAATCGGGCTCTTGGTATCAATTTCGGGACTTTGAAAAAGATACCGGTTGGGTGCACAAATCGCTGGTCGGAAAGTTAAAAGCGGTCATTACTAAAAAAGATCTTTGCAACGTCCGCTCCAAACCCAGTACAAAGGAAAAAATCCTGTTTACCGTTGAAAAAGGAATTCCGTTTAAGGTTCTCAAAAGCAAGGGGCACTGGCTGAATATCGAGCACGCCGATGGGGACAGGGGCTGGATCCACGATTCCCTCGTCTGGTGATATCAATGGCTGATTTAAGATTCATCCAAAATAACAGGCAACTGATTGTTGGAATCGGCTCAGCACTGGTGGACATCCTTATTCACGAAAAAGATGAATTTTTGGAAAAAACCGGCGCGGTCAAAGGCGGAATGACCTTGGTGGATAATACCTGGATTGAG
Organism: Deltaproteobacteria bacterium; assembly: GCA_019310665.1. Taxonomy (GTDB): domain Bacteria; phylum Desulfobacterota; class Desulfobacteria; order Desulfobacterales; family JAFDCJ01; genus JAFDCJ01. The sequence goes on along the minus strand of JAFDDW010000005.1, from coordinate 11,713 downwards.
CACACCCTGGCAATGAGTTCCGGTACAGCCACCATCGTTCCGGGTGGATCAGCCTGTAATACCATCGTTGGCGTCGGCAAACTCGGCGGTAAGGCTCGCTTTGTCGGCCAATGCGGAAACGACCATTGGGGCCGGCAATATGAAATCGATCTCAGCAAACAGGACGTGACACCCGCTTTACTTCGATCCGATTTGCCCACCGGGCGGGTTTTATCTATCATAACACCTGATGCTCAGCGCACCATGTTCACCTACCTGGGCGCATCGGCGGAAACCCGCCCGGAAGACATATCGGCCAAAAGCTTTCAAGGCGCCGCCGTCGTCCACATCGAAGGTTACCTGTTGTTTAACCCGGATCTGATTCAAACCGCACTGGCCGCTGCTAAAGAAGCCGGCGCTGTGATTTCGATGGATCTGGCCAGCTTTACAGTCGTTGAGCAGTCAAAGGAGCTGTTAGATAAACTCGTTGCAGATTACGTCGACATCCTCATGGCCAACGAAGATGAAGCCCGTGCCTATACCGGGCATGCGGATGAAGGCCTCGCTTTTAGAGCGCTTTCGCAAAGTGCGAATATCGCAGTTCTTAAGGTTGGCCCCCGTGGCAGCCACATATCGCACGACTCAAAACGGGTTGATATCAATTCGATGGGCGACGGAACGGCACTGGACACTACCGGCGCCGGTGATCTGTGGGCCGCCGGTTTTCTTTTTGGCCTGGTGAATGGTTACTCACTTGAGAAGTGCGGACAGTTAGGCTCGGCATGCGGCTATGAGGTTTGCCAGGTAGTCGGAGCCGTTATCCCGGATGAGGGATGGGAGAGGATAAAAAAACTGTTGGAGTAGGAGCATAGTGGAATTCGGAAGTGGGAATGCGGAATTCGGAATTCGAAATAAAAAGGAAAAAATGTAGTTTCACTAAGGAGGTAAGAAAACGCAATTATGGCGAAAAAAAGAAAAAAAACCCGCAAAGAGCTCTTGAAGGAACCCGATGAGTTTATGACCCTATCGGGTAAATTAATTAAATTCGCCGTCGAACATAAAAATCAGCTCACCTATGGGCTGGGAATTATCCTGGCGCTGGTAGTAATTATTTCAGGTGTTCGCTTTTTTTCAATCCGGGCAGAAAATAAAGCCGCCGCCATGTTGGACCAAAGTTTGACTGAATACAACCGCTTGAAAGTAGAAAAAACACCCGCTGCGGTTTATGGTGCCGTATCAAGTGGTTTTCAGAACATCTTGCAAAAATATGGCGGCAAACACAGTGGCAAAATTGCCAGGCTACTGTATGCGAATATCTGCTATGATGCCGGTAAATATCAACAGGCCATCGATCTGTATAACACCTCACTGAAAGATTTTGAAAAACAGCCGGTGATTCATAGCCAGATCCTCAGCAGTCTGGGTTATGCCTATGAAGAGCAACAGGAATATTCAAAGGCGATCAGCTATTTTGAAAAAATCTCCACAGCCCCGGGGCAGATCCTGCGAGACGAAGCCCTTTTTCATCTAGGCCGACTTTACAACAAACTGGGACAACCCCAAAAAAGCAAAGCGGCTTATCAGAAGATAATTTCCGACCATCCGGATTACATTTACATCGATATCGTCAGGGAGGAAATATCAGGGTGATGGCTCAACGTTTGGGGCCAACATCCAGATTGTATTTTTTTATTTTCTGATTCAGACCGCTTTTGCCGATCCCGAGCATTGCCGCCGCATGGGCTTGAACGTTATCTGCCATTTTCAAGGCCCTTTCGATCATTGCTTTTTCAATTGTGGCCAGGGTTTCATAGAGGGTGGCGGCGGCGGGGATACCGTCCAGGTGCAGGGCATTGTGTACATTGTCCCTGAAATCCGTGGGCAGATCCGATACCCGTATCGTATCATTGGGACATAAAATCATGACCCGTTCGATTAAATTTTCAAGTTCGCGAACATTTCCGGGCCAGCTGTAATCAAAAAATAACCGATCCACTTCCTGATCGACCCCTTTTACGGGCAAGTCCACTTTGCGCTCGGAAGCAAACTTATCAATAAAATGATTCACCAGCAGACGAATATCTTCTGTGCGATGTTTTAACGGCGGCAAAACGATCCGAACCACATTCAACCGGTAGAATAAATCCTCCCGGAAACGACCGTTGATCATTTCTTCTTTCAAATTTTTATTTGTTGCGGCAATAACCCGTATGTCCGTGACGATGGTCCGCGTCCCGCCAACCCGTTCAAATGTTTTTTCCTGCAACACCCGCAGCAGTTTCACCTGGATGTTCGGGGATAGTTCCCCGATCTCATCGAGAAACAGGGTCCCGCTGTCGGCCAACTCAAAGCGCCCTTTCTTCTTGGCCACCGCCCCGGTAAAGGCTCCTTTTTCATGGCCAAAAAGCTCACTTTCCAGCAAATTTTCGACCAGTGCCGAACAATTTACCGCAATAAACGGTTTGTCCCGACGCGAGCTGTTAAAATGAATGGATTTAGCCACCAGCTCTTTACCGGTTCCACTCTCGCCTTCAACCAGCACCGTAACATTTGACGGGGCAACTTTGCGAATCATTTCAAAAACATCACGAACCGGCTTGCTTTTCCCGATGAAATTTCCGAAACGATACTGGGATTCCACAGCATCGCGCAAGCGCCGATTCTCCTTGACCACCTGGTACATGGCAACGGCTTTTTTAACATAAATAATCAGGCGCTCGTTGTCGAAGGGTTTCAAAACATAGCTGTAGGCCCCTTTTTGCATGGCTTCGACAGCTTTATCGATGGTCCCGTGGGCAGTCATCATAATCACCGGCAAATCCGGATCCATTACCTTAATTTTTTCAAGCAGCTCGATGCCGTTCATGGCAGGCATCTTCATGTCGGTAAGGATTAGATCAAGATCCGATGACTGAAGGATTTCAAGCGCCTCCTGTCCACCTTGGGCGGTCAGCACTTCATAGTCTTCATCTTCCAAGACCGCACTGAGTACCCGTAAATAATTTTTTTCATCATCAACGACTAAAATGGTTTCCATATTGAAAGAATTCCTTAATTATTCAATCTTCAATAGAAAATAGTCAATCCGTTTAAACTCGCAACTCGCAACGCGTAACCCGGAACTCGCAACCCGTAGCAACCCGTAACTCGCAACCCGTATCCCGCAATCCGCTTCTAATCCGCCTCTTGCTCTTGGTGTTCCACTGGTAATTCCACGGTTACACGCGCCCCGCCCTGTTCCCGGTTAAGTATCTGTATACTGCCTCCATGTGATTCAATGATGTTTTTTACGATGCCCAGACCCAGTCCTGTACCCATCTCCTTGGTGGTAAAAAAGGGATCCCAGATCTTTCCCAGAACCTCGTCGGCAATCCCCTGACCCTCGTCATCAAAATCGATCGTAACAATATTGTCATCGGCACGAATCGCAACGTCGATGGTTCCCCCATTGGGCATTGCCTGCATGGCATTGATAAAAATATTCAAAAACGACTGGTAGAGCATGGCGGCGTCGGCCTGAACTTCCGGTAAAGAGTTCTGATAGCTCTTATTGATGCTGTAACCATTTTCTTCGATCTGTATGGATAGATAGGTAATATTCTTTTCAATGACCTCTTCAACACGACAGGGACTCAGAACCGGGCTTCGGGGCTTGGCAAAATTAATAAACCCGGTAATAATATTATTGAGGCGACTGGCTTCTTCCACAATGATATCCGGAATGGTGTTCGAAGGATCAAATTTGGTTACTTTCTTTTTTAGAAGCTCGGCCGAACTTCTAATAATCCCCAGAGGGTTGCGAATCTCATGGGATATTCCGGCCGCCATTTCGCCTAAGGCAGAAAGCCGTTCAGCCCGGCTCAAGCGCTCTTTCAACCGCAGCCTTTCCATTGCCCGCTTTTGAATAATGCCCTCCCCACGCTTGACAACAAAGATCAGTACAACCAGCAAAGCACCCATCAGCAAGGTACAGGTAATCACAACCAAAATCTGAATATTGAAAATGGTCTGATAATCATCGGATAAATCCTGTACCACTTCAACCACACCCAACACCGGTCCGGTTAACCTGGCCAGCTGCGGTTCGAAACGCAACGGTGCATATGTGATTAACCGGACTTCTTTGGGAAAACCCAGCGATATCTGAAAAATGTTACCCCGTTGAACCAGTCGGGATGTAATCTTACCCTCAAGGGCCTGGAAATAACCTGTGCCGCCGTAATTTTGACGACCGATTAGATTCGTATCAAAACTGTAGGCAATCGTATTTTGCATCGTATAAATATTGAGCGATTCGACTTTGAAGCGATGCAGGGTGCTGCGAACGACTTTGTCCATGCGCTCGAACTGCTCGGGTGTGCTGAGTTGAACTTTTCCGAACATTACCCCCATGGGAATGATAACCTGAATAAACACCTGATGATTGAGGTTTTCGATAAGACTGTGGGCATAATCTTCGCTTTTCTGCCGCTGCAGTGCTTTGATCCAGTGGGTGTTGAGCACCGACAAAATGATCGTAACCAGAAAAAAAACGACCAGCCCGGTGAAGGTAAAATATTTAACCAGGCGAAACGGTTTGATTTTTTCTTCCGGTTGTTTCGTATCCACAGACAAAGTTCCCGATATTTATTAGGTCGTTAAAACAGAATGCCTAAAATGCACTAAAGTGCCTAAAATGCCTAAAATTATGGCGTCGCTTCGCTCCGTCTTTTTTATAAGTCGTTGATGCTGGCCGTATGAGAGACCAGAAATCAGAACAATGAAATGATAACTTACCGTGAGTTTCTAATTTCATAAAATCGATAGAATACATTTACTTTAGGCATTTTAGGCAATTTAGGCACTTTAGGCATTTCTTCGCTCAGGCATTTTAGCTCACAAGGCATTTTCCAGCTTGTCCGGGCTAGGATGCACCAAGCCACATTAGGATACCCGTTTTTAGGGTCAATTTAAAGCTTTTTCTCTCAAGTCTGTATCGCCGGAACCGATAGTATAAAATATTGACGCTTTTTCAGGAATATACAAAGCAAAACGGTTATAACAAAATGTTGATACTTATTCCCAGCAGATAAACTGCATCGCAAACCAGCTCTAATCTATTGAAAATAAACATATTTAATTAAAATGAAAGTTTTGTGAGCCATTTGCCGAAATTGTTGCCGGATATGGCGCAGAACTTGCAAAGTTTAGAGATGTATAGCACGGGGTACCCCCTGTGTCGGGTAATCCCTTTACTCGAATAGTGAGCGGTCAACACTTAAAAAACGATCTGTTGTAACCGGCCAAACCTGTCCAACGCCGGAGGGAGCCGGCAAATAACCTAATTCCTTACTCCACTAGATATGGTAACTCCGAAAAATCAATAGTACCATATAATGTAATTATATATAACTATATGTAAATTATATATAATTATATTTGACTAGCGGGCAATAATATGCGATCATTTATTAATGCACCTCTCAATTTTTGAACGTTTTTCAGTTAGGGGGGGGCTAAAATCAAACCATTTTTTATCGTTCGACATCGGACCACCAAATCTATGAGCGTAAACAGTTTAAATGAAACCAGAGAATCTATGTTGATGAGCAAAGCCGAACTGGCCAGGCGGGCGAATGTCTCTCCGATCACGATTACCAGGATCGAGAAAGGCCTGCCCTGCCGTATGGATACCAAACGCAAGATTCTCCTGGCACTGGGCTTAAAACCGGCAGACAAACATAAAATTTTTAAGGATTAAACATCTCTCATGGCTTTTGGAAAAAAAGATCATCTCATCGGTTTGGATATCGGCTCCGGATCCATAAAGGCAGCTGAAATCGTAGAAACCAAGCACGGCGGCACACTAAAGAATTTTGGCATGATTGACATTGCTCACGGGGCCATCGAAGAGGGCACGATTAACAACCCGGAAACCGTCGCCGAATCACTCCAGCAGTTATTTAAATCCAGCGGCTTCAATGAGAACAATGTGGCCGTGTCTATCGGCGGTTATTCGGTGATTGTTAAAAAGATCGTCGTTCAAACCATGGCGGAAGAACAGCTGCAGGAAACTATTCATTTCGAGGCCGAGCAATACATCCCCTTTGATATCAGCGACGTTAATCTTGATTTTCAAATATTGGGAGAAAGCGAATCCAACCCGAATCAGATGAATGTATTTCTGGTGGCGGCCAAAAAAGAAATGCTTGATGACTATATCAACCTAATGAATTTGGCCGGACTCAACCCTTGCATCATCGATGTCGAATCATTCGCCCTGCAAAACAGTTTTGAGGCCAGCTATGATGCTCAAAACCAAGACGTTGCCCTCATTGATATCGGTGCCAGCAAGACATCTTTGAACATCCTGAAAAACGCAGCATCGGTTTTCATGCGAGACGTTTCCCTGGGATGCGGACAAATCAACCAGAAAATAATGTCGTTAATCGAGTGCTCTTTTGAAGAGGCCGAGCAACTGAAATATGGAAATACACCGGATAAACTCTCGCCGGATGACTTAAAAGGCATTGTTTCATCTGTGGTAGCCGATTGGTGCACGGAAATAAGACGCGCGCTTGACTTTTTCTACTCCACTTACCCGGACGACCAGATTAAGCGTATTATTCTCAGTGGCGGTGGCGCCAACATTGCCGAATTTCGTAAACTTCTTGCCACCGAGGCATCGACTGAGGTTGAGATAATTAATCCCTTTCAAAATTTTCATATTGAAAATAAAAAGCTGGACGACGCATTTATTAAACAGGTTGCACCCCAGGCAGCTATCTGTATGGGCCTTGCAATGAGAAAAGTGGGTGACAAATGATAAGAATTAACCTGCTGCCTTTCCGGGCCGCCCGCAAAAAAGAAAACATACGTCGCCAAATCTCCATCTTTCTGCTTTCCTTGGCATTTTTGCTGATCATCTTATTTTATTACAATTTTAGTCTAAACAGCAAAATCGGCAACCTGGATGCCAGCATTAAAACTACTAAAGCTGCACTGGGAAAATATGAAAAAATTAATAAAGAAATTGCCCAGATTAAGAAAAAGCTTAATAACCTGAAGAAAAAATTGGCGGTCATGGATACCCTGGAAGCCAATCGCTTTGTACCTGTCAAGCTGTTGGATACCATGACCCGGGTAATCGTGCCCAAACGTATGTGGTTCACCCGCCTGAATACCAGGGGGAAAAAGGTCCAAATCTCCGGCGTTGCTTTGGACAACACAACCGTAGCTGATTTTATGATCCGCCTGGAAAATTCGGGTCTTTTTAGTAAGGTGGATTTAAAAACACTCAAGCGCGCCAAGAAGAAAAAGGGCGTTAAGGCCAATTTTAAAACCTTCAGTATTGTTTGTATCAAGAAGCCGTTAAAGAAACCAGCAAATAAGAAAAAACCTGCGAAAGCTAAGGCTAAGAAATAATGGAAAAAAAAGGTATTGCAAAATCGATCGAACCTTTTTTGGAAAAAATTGAAAGTTTATCCCAAGTACAGAGGATAATTATATCTGTGGGATCCTTTGTGGTGATTGCGGGAATTTTCATTTATTTTTTGTATTTGCCAAAATATGAGAAGATCAATTCCTTAAAAAAACAACTGACCGATTTGGAACAAAAACTATCAACCGCTAAACGAAATGCCGCCGATTTAAAAAAATTCCAGGCCAAAATGAAAGAAGCTGAGGCCCAATTCAATATGGCGATGAAAAAACTGCCTGAAACAAAGGAGATCCCCTCTTTGCTGACTGCCATTTCGGACTCTGGCCAGCAAGTCGGTCTGGAATTCTTACTTTTTGAGCCCAAAAAAGAAAAGAAAAAGGAATTCTATGCTGAGATCCCCGTGGCCATGAGCCTGAGGGGGGACTATCACAACCTGGCCATCTTCTTTGACCAGGTGGCACGTTTAAATAGAATTGTAAACATAACAAATATTCAGATGACCCGGGCCAAAGGCAAGGGCAAGGCTGCCGGCGAGCTCCTAGCCAAATGTACGGCCGTCACCTATAAATTCCTTGACGAGCCGCCCAAGAAGAAAAAGAAAAAGAAAAAGAAGAAGAAAAAATGACGGAACTAGTAATAAGCCGATATTTTCTAACCAGGTAAACCAGCAATGATGGGAAGAAATCCTGTGACCATCCGATATTTAATCAGCACAATTTGTATTGTTCTTTTTCTCTGGGGCTGTAACAGCGTCACCGAGCCGCCCGCCAAGCCCAAGGTGGTCCGTAAAAAAATAGTCGCTGAGGAAAAGCAAACCGCCAAGGTCCGCAAGAAGAAGACGGTTCGCACTGCAAAAGCGCCCAAGGCTGCCAAATCTGAAAAAATGATCGCACCGGCCAAGGTCGAAAAGACCCCGGTTGAAATCAAGAAGCAGCCGATTGCTAAAAACGGATCCGACAAACCGCCTTTGATCGCCAAAAAGGTTGAAACGCAACCCTTGGAAAAGAAAAAACCGGCGATTAAACCTAAATCAGATATTTCGGGCATAAAGCCGCCGGCTCAAGTTCAACAACCGGCCGCCGCTAATAAGTTTAAAGCCGGCCGTAAATTGATCGCCGCCACATCAGTGGCGCCCCAAGGGGCAACCGGTATTCCAGCCCAATATGATCCCACCGGAAAAATCGATCCCTTCGCGCCGCTATTCCAGGATAAACCGGTTGCGATTAAGAAACAGAAACGAAAAAAGAGAATACCGCAAACACCCTTGGAGCGCCTTGATTTAAGTCAACTGAAGCTGGTTGGGATTATTCTGGCATCCAGCGGCAACCGGGCCCTGGTGGAAGAAGCCTCGGGTAGAGGGTATGTAATAAAAAAGGGTACCTATATTGGAACCAATTCAGGCAAAGTCGTTAAGATCAAAAAAGAGAAAGTTATTGTTGAGGAAGAATTCGAAGATGTATTCGGAAAAATCACAACCCGTCACAGAGAAATCAAACTTCCCAAACCCCCTGGAGTGTTTTAAGATGCTTGATATCATAACCAAACTAGCTAGACCCCTTCGCGGGGGTGTCATCTTAATCAGTATCACCTTACTGATGGCAGGATGCGCCTCCCAAAACACGGCCAATGTTAAATCCGCCGGGGAAAACAAACTGATCACCGACCTTACCACCAGCGAAGACGCCGAGGCCATGATTGTTACCGTAAAAAGCGGCCAGACGCTGACCTACACGGCGATCAAACAGGTATTTCCTCTGGGAGTTCTTTTTCACTTCCCTGAAACAGCCCTGGACAATATCAAAGAAGTTTATTATCCGCCGGAAAACGAAACGATTAGTTCTATCAGGGCGACCCAGATTGAAGAGGACGGAACCACATCGCGAATATTTATCGCGCTGAAAAAGGATCTTCCCTATAACATCATGCCGGATGAGACCGGAATTCACATTTCTTTTCCCAAAAGCGGCCAACCGGCTGCAGAAATATCATCCCCGGATGCTCAAGCGCAAACAGCCGACAAAGGACTGGAACCGGAACCGGAACTGGAAAAAAAGATGGCTCCCCCTGCTACCCGCATAACCGCGATTGGCACCACACCGCTGAAAAAAAATATCGCCATCAATATTAAAGCAAACGGGACCATCAAAAACTATAAAGCCTTTACGATCAAAGAAACTCCGCCGCGCATCGTTTTTGACCTGTATGGTCTTAAAAGCCCTTACAAGGGCGAACAGCGCATCGTTGTTAAATCAGACTGGGTTACCAGGATACGCCATTTCGGTCATGCGGACAAGGTCCGGATCGTACTGGAAACCAAAAAAGCCTATCTAAACAAATATTCGGCTACTCCGGTGGACAATGGGCTGTTGATTTATGTGGGACAGACACCTAAACCAACACCCAAACAAGAAGCCAAACCGGCTGCCGCCCAGGCTCCGGAAAAGGAATCAGCGGATGCTGCTGCCGCCAAGCCGCCTGCCGCCCAGGCTCCGGAAAAGGAATCAGCGGACGCTGCTGCCGCCAAGCCGCCTGCCGCCCAGGCTCCGGAAAAGGAATCAACGGACGCTGCTGCCGCCAAGCCGGCTGCCGCAGAATCAACGACGGCCGCAAAAACCACAGCGGTCAAATCCGACCAACCCGCCTGGTTGAATCGCATCGACTTTTCGATCGAAGAAGCCGGCAAGTCCACCCTCAGTGTCGGAACTACGCGACCGGTTGAGTACCAACTCACTAAGATCACTGACAAAAGGCTACAACTGCAGCTTTTGGAGACCCGCTTGCCCGAGTACCGCAAACGGGCTTTGATCACCACCCGTTTTCAAAGTGCGGTGGATCGCATTACTCCCACCCAACAACCAAAAGCCAAGGAAACGATGGTCTTAATTGAACTGCGGGAAGCAGTTCCTTATTTTGTCAAGCAAACCGACAATGTCATCCGGGTCACCTTTTCGCCCTCCAAAATACCGCCCAGGCCCTATGAAGATGCCAAGCTCCCGGCCTGGAAAAAGGTGCTGGCCGATCCTGCCGCCCCCCCCGGAAAAAAATCACCGGCCGCCGCCGCTAAAACCACGATTGCGACCGCTGCCGGCCAGGATCAAAAAATAATTGCAAAAGAGGAGATGTCACTGGCCGATCGTTTGTCAGGCGTCGCTGTCCCGGGACAAAAATACACCGGCGAAAAAATCGCCCTTGATTTTTTCGATACCGATATAAAAAACGTTTTTCGAATTTTAAGGGAAATCAGCAATAAAAACTTCGCCATTGACAAAAATGTCACCGGCAAGGTTACGCTGACGCTCGAAAAACCGGTACCCTGGGATCAGGTTCTCGATCTGGTGCTGAGAATGAATAAACTGGGTGTGATCATAGAAGGCGACATTGTCCGCATCGCCACCCTCAACACCCTGGCTCAGGAGGAAAAGCTCAGACAGGCCCGGGCCAAGGCCACCCAGGCCGCTATAAAGCAGCAAAAATCCCTCGAACCGCTGGTGACCGAGTACATTCCCATCAATTACTCCAATGCCAAGACGGAAATACTGCCGCACGTCAAACCGATCCTTACGCCAACCCGCGGTAAAGTCAGCGTGGATACCCGCAACAATCAACTGATCATCACCGATACCGCTGATAAGATCGCGCAGGCCCGGCAGATTGTTGACATCATCGACCAGGTAACGCCCCAGGTGATCATCGAGGCCCGAATCGTCGAGGCCAACACCAATTTTTCAAGAGAGCTTGGCTTTGACTGGGGTGAAATAACTCTAGGCGATGTGTTATCCGGTAGCAACACGTTGGATTTTTTCGGGTTCGCAAGTAATTTGCCGGCCACCATTCCATCGGCTGTGATTGGCGGCTCTTTCCAGAAACTGAAAGGGACCCCGTTTTCAATTATTGATGCCAAGCTGATAGCCAGTGAAACCGAAGGCAAAAGCAACATCATTTCATCGCCCAAAGTCGTGACCCTGGATAACAAGAAGGCCAGAATCAAACAGGGTCTGGAAGTGCCCTACCTGGAACGGGATTCCTCGGGTAACGCCACGGTGCGCTTTAAAAATGTGGATTTGCTGCTGGAAGTTACGCCCAACATTACACCGGATGACCGCATTGTCATGAAGATATTTGTCACCAAAAACGACGTGGTCGATCAGACTGCCGATCAGCCGGCCCTGTCCACCAACGAGGCTGAAACGGAACTTCTGGTGGATGACGGCGATACCATTGTCATCGGCGGTATCGTGAAATCCACCATCACTTACGGAGAGAAGGGTATCCCCGGTTTAAGAAAACTCGGTGTCCTGGGCTGGCTGTTTAAAA